>NZ_JBJDRJ010000008.1:0-135156 GCF_044987415.1 Microbacterium sp. ZW T5_45
CACCCAGATCATCTCCTACCCACGCCCCGCCCCCGGAATCACCGCCGTCGGCAACGGCCAACCACGAGGATTCATGGCCACTCAAACCCGACCGTCACCGATGTCCTGAGACATCAACCGTCACCGATGTCCTGATCCACAAACGTCACCGAAGTCCTGAGACATCACACACGTAGATGAGAGGGGGCGCGGTAGCTCAGCAGGGGCGTCGGCGTTGAATCGTGCCCTTCCGCGCGCGCCGCGATCAGGCGGCCGCGCGGTCGGGCGAATGAGTGGTCAGGCGAACAGGCGCTGCAGGCGCTGCACGCCCTCGAGGAGCTGGTCGTCGCCGAGGGCGTACGAGAGGCGGAGATAGCCGGACGGACCGAAAGCCTCACCCGGCACCACCGCGACCTCGGCCTGCTCGAGGATCAGATCGGCGAGCTCGAGCGAGGTGGTCGGCGTCACGCCGCCCCAGGTGCGGCCGAGCAGACCCTGCACGTCGGGGTAGACGTAGAACGCGCCCAGCGGGTTGGGGACGACGAGACCGTCGATCTTCGACAGCTCCGAGACGATGAGCTTGCGGCGGCGGTCGAAGGCCTCACGGAACTGCTCGGCCTCGGTCTGCGGGCCGTTCAGAGCGGCGATAGCCGCCTTCTGTGCGACGTTGTTCACGTTGCTCGAGAGGTGCGACTGCAGGTTTCCGGCGACCTTGATCGCGTCAGAGGGGCCGACCATCCAGCCCACCCGCCATCCGGTCATCGCGTAGGTCTTGGCGACGCCGTTGACGAGGATCGTCTGGCCGGCGACCTCGGGCACCGCCTCGACGATCGAGACGGCCTTCAGCCCCTCATAGGTGAGGTTCTGGTAGATCTCGTCGGAGATCACCCAGATGCCGTGCTCGAGCGCCCACTGGCCGATGGCGGCGGTCTCCTCTGCGGTGTAGACCGACCCGGTCGGGTTCGACGGCGAGACGAACACGAGCACGGTCGTCCGCTCGGTGCGGGCCGCTTCGAGCTGTTCGACCGTGACCTTGTAGTCCTGGTCGGCGCCGGCGAAGACCTCGACCGGGATGCCGTCGGCGAGGCGGATGGCCTCGGGGTAGGTGGTCCAATACGGGGCGGGCAGCAGCACCTCGTCGCCGGGGTTCACCACCGCCTGGAACGCCTGGTACACCGACTGCTTGCCGCCGTTCGTGACGATGACCTGACTCGGAGATACCTCGAGGCCGGAGTCCCGCAGCGTCTTCGCGGCGATCGCCTCGCGCAGCGCGGGGAGCCCGGCGGCCGGGGTGTAGCGGTAGCTCGCGGGGTCGGCGAGCGCCTCGGCTGCCGCATCGACGATGAACTGCGGCGTCGCGAAGTCGGGCTCGCCGGCGGCATACGAGATGACGGGCTTGCCCTCGGCCTTCAGAGCCTTGGCCTTGGCGTCGACCTTGAGGGTCGCGGACTCGGCGATGGCGGACAGCTTGCGGGAGAGAGGTGCGCGTTCGGTCACGGTATCGAGCGTACTCGGATGCGCCGAGTCGGGTCAGGGGCGGATGCCGACATGACAGGTCGAAGGTCAGGCTGCGAGGCCGTGGGCCTGGGCGACGGCGTCAAGGGTGATGCGCCCGCCCTGGGTGTTCAGACCCTTCGCGAGCGCCGCGTCCTCGGCGGCTGCGCGCTCCCATCCCTTGCCCGCGATGGCGGAGACGTAGGGGAGCGTGGCGTTCGTGAGCGCACGGGTCGCCGTCTCGGGGACGGCACCCGGCATGTTCGCGACGCAGTAGTAGATCGAGTCGTGCACGGCGAAGGTCGGGTCGTCGTGGGTGGTCGGGCGCGAGCCCTCGAAGCATCCGCCCTGGTCGATCGCGATGTCGACGAGCACCGAGCCCGGCTTCATCTCGGCGACCATCGCATCGGTGACGAGCTTGGGCGCTGCAGCGCCGGGGATCAGCACCGAGCCGATCACGAGGTCGGCGGTCGCGAGCTCCTCGGCGATCGCGTAGCGGCTGGATGCGCGTGTCTGCAGGGCGCCGCCGTAGCGGTGCTCGAGTTCGCGCAGCCGGGGGAGCGAGACGTCGACGATCGTGACCTGCGAGCCCAATCCCAGCGCGTTGGCTGCCGCGTTCTCGCCGGCGACACCGCCGCCGATCACGACGGTCTTCGCGCGCGGCGTGCCGGCGATGCCACCGAGCAGCACGCCCCGCCCGCCGTTCGAGCGCAGCAGCGAGTACGAACCCATGGTCACCGAGAGCCGCCCGGCGATCTCGCTCATCGGGATGAGCAGCGGCAGACTGCGATCGGGTAGCTGCACGGTCTCGTACGCGACCGCGGTGGTTCCGGCGTCGACGAGCGCCGTGGTCAGCGCGCGGTCGGCGGCGAGGTGCAGGTACGTGAAGAGCGTGAGATCCTCACGGAGGAATCCGTACTCCTGGGCGATCGGCTCCTTGACCTTGATCAGCAGTTCCGCCTGCGCCCAGGTCTCCTCCGCCGTCTCGACGATCGTCGCGCCGGCCGCCCGGTAGTCGTCGTCGGAGATGCGCGAGCCCACGCCCGCTCCTGACTGCACGAGGACCTCATGCCCCTCGTGCACGAGTCGGTCTGCACCGGCCGGTGTCAGCGCGACGCGGTTCTCGTTGTTCTTGACCTCTGCGGGTACGGCGATCTTCATCGATGCTCCAAGTTTCGTGCGTGAGATGTCGATCAGGATCGCAGAAACATCGCCAATCAGGAAGATTCCCTGAAGAAGATTCGACGATGCTTCGAATCCTGCATAATCGTTCGGATGGAGACGTCTTCTGAGGGCCTCGAGCCGAACACTCTGCGCGCGCCGGCGCTCGACGCGACCGATACGCGCATCGTCGCGCTGCTCGCCGCCGACGGACGGATGACGAACGCCGAACTCGCGGCGCAGCTCGGCGTCGCCCCGTCGACCGCGCACGCGCGCCTGCGGTCGCTGCTCGATCGCGGCGTCATCACCGGGTTCCACGCGAGCGTCGACGAGCGGATGCTGGGTGCCGGGCTGCAGGCGATCATCGGGGTCACTCTGCGACCGAGCGGACGGCGCGAGAGCATCGTCGAGTTCGCGGATCGGGTGCGGGTGCTGCCGCAGGTGATCCAGGTCTTCTTTCTCGGCGGCGACGACGACTTCCTGCTGCACATCGCCGTCGCCGACTCGTCGGAGATGCGCGAGTTCGTGCTCGAGCACCTGTCGGCGCAGTCCAGCGTCGCCTCGACGCGGACGAGCATCGTGTTCGACTACCACCGCAACTCCGTGGCGGCGTCGTTCCGCTGATCACAAGGCCCGCGGTCTCGGCGCGGGACGCCGTCTCCTGTCGACGCTATGCGGCAGCCGTCTCCTGCCGATGCGGCGCGGCTGCGGTCGGGCGGATGTCCGTCGCTGTTCAGGCTCCGTACGAGGCGGGCAGTGCGCAGTAGTCCGCGAACCGGCGCTGCGGATCGTCCGCGTCGGTGACGTCGACCAGCGCGCTCGCCGCGGAGTGCGGGGGTTCATCGCCCGCGAGCTGCCAGACGGTGAAGTTCCACAGGCCGCGTGCGGTGGTGCTGAGCAGCGACGGCGGACCGGAGACGATGAGCACACGGCCCGCGCGCTCGGCACGGAACGGTGCGATGACATCGTCGCGCAGCTCCTGCTCCTCGCCGAGCGGCGAGTGCACGCGCTGGATCTCCTGCCCGGCATCCACGAGCGCGGCGGATAGCGCGTCCGCTGCGAGCTTCGACCGTTCGGCATCCGCTCCGGTGACCGCGATCAGTCGGGCGCCACGCGGATAGGAATGCAGGAACTCGCCGGCCACTCCGGCCCATGCCTCGCTCATTTCTCCAGGCTACGCCCGCGGGAACGGCAGGGATCCGGACGTCGCGAGCAGGAGCATCGCGATGCCCCAGGCCGCGCCCGTCGCGACGCCGAGGATCACGCCGGGTCTTCGCCGTCGACCGCGAGACGCCAGCACCGATCCGATCGCGATCGCGGGCCCCAGGATCCACCAGGTGTACGCGAAGATCCACGCCGGGAGGCCGAGAAGCAGCAGCGCCTCCGGCGGGATCACCGCGGGCACGAGCAGCGCATCGACGAGGGCGACGCCCACCGTCGGCACCGCTATCAGGGCGGCGAGCACGAGAAGCACGATGCCGAGGGCCTGACCACGAGGAGGTGTGGGAGGGGAACTCATGCCGGGAGCGTAGGAGCGCCGTGCGACACCGTGCCGGGGTTATCCACAGGCGGACGGAGGCCCCTCGACGGATCGAGGGGCCTCCTTCGTCGTGTCACTCCTCGTCGAGGTAGCGGGCGTAGGCTCCGAGAGTCAGGAACGCGGGGAACTCCTCCCGCAGCGCGACCTCGCGGAACACCTCGGCAGCGTCGTCGAAGCGGTCGCCGGCGAACCGGGTCGCGCCGGCGAGCACCTCGCGGATGATCCCCTCGACGTACTCGGCGGTGATCGCGGTGCCGTCATCCGTCGTCCGGTCCTGATGGATCCACTGCCAGACCTGCGAGCGGCTGATCTCCGCCGTCGCCGCATCCTCCATCAGGTTGTCGATCGCGACCGCACCCAGCCCGCGGAGCCAGGCCTCGAGATAGCGGATCGCGACCGAGACGTTGTCTCGCACTCCCCGCGCCGTGATCGGGCTGCCGATGTGCAGATCGAGCAGATCGGCAGCCGACACCGACACCTCGGGTCGCTGCCGGTCGACCTGGCTCGGCCGGTCTCCGAGCACGGCGTCGAACTCGGCCTGCGCCGTGGGGATCAGGTCGGGGTGGGCCACCCACGTGCCGTCGAAGCCGTCGGCGGCTTCGCGCTTCTTGTCGGCCGAGACCTTCTCGATCGCCGTCGCCGTGATCTCGGGATCGCGCCGGTTCGGGATGAACGCGCTCATGCCGCCGATGGCATATGCACCCCGCTTGTGGCAGGTCTGCACGAGCAGCTCGGTGTAGGCGCGCATGAACGGAACGGTCATCGTGACCTCGCTGCGATCGGGGAGCACGAACCGCGCCCCGCGGCCACGGTAGTTCTTGATGATCGAGAAGATGTAGTCCCAACGACCGGCATTGAGGCCCGCACAGTGGTCGCGCAGCTCGTAGAGGATCTCGTCCATCTCGAACGCCGCCGGCAGCGTCTCGATGAGCACGGTCGCCCTGATCGTGCCGTGCGCGAGACCCAGGTACTCCTCCGAGAAGGTGAAGACGTCGTCCCACAGCTTCGCCTCCTCACTGGACTCGAGCTTGGCGATGTAGACGTACGGACCGCGGCCTGCATCGATCAGCGCCTTCGCGTTGTGCACGAAGAACAGTCCGAAGTCGACCAGCGACCCGGATGCCGCCGTGCGACGGCCCGCACGATCGACGAACTCGATGTGCTTCTCGGGCAGGTGCCAGCCGCGGGGTCGCATCACGATGGTGGGCGTGCGCTCGGCGGTGACGCGGTACTCCCTGCCCTCGGGAGAGGTGTAGGAGAGCTCTCCGCGGATCGCATCGCGGAGCGAGAGCTGACCGCCGATCACGTTGGCCCAGGTCGGGCTGGTCGCGTCCTCTTGATCGGCGAGCCAGACCCGCGCGCCGGAGTTCAGCGCGTTGATCGTCATCTTCGGGTCGGTCGGGCCCGTGATCTCGACGCGCCGATCCTCGAGTCCGGGCCCGGGGCCGGCGACCCGCCAGGATGCGTCATCGCGAATATGCGCCGTGTCGTCTCGGAAGCGCGGGTCGTGGCCATTGCCGATCTCGAAACGTCGGCGCAGGCGGTCGGCCAGCCGGTCGTGCCGGCGGGAGGCGAATCTGTGGTGCAGCTCGGCGAGGAAGGCGATCGCCTCCGGCGTGAGGATCTCGTCGAAGCGATCGCGGATCGGGCCGGTGACGATGATCGTCGGGCCCTGCTGCGTCGTCGTCCGGGCGGGTGCTGCAGTCGGGGGAACGGTGGGAGTGGTCATGATCTGGAGTCCTTGTCTGTGTGCGCGTTTCGTCTCGTCGCTCCGCTCCTCGCTCAACGACCGGGGGCGGTTCGGGGCCTGGTCGTTGAGCGAGCGAAGCGAGACGAAACGGGCGAAGAGGGGTCAGTGGAACTGCGCGGCCTCGGTGGAGCCGGCGAGGGCGAGCGTGGCGCTGTCGGGGTTGAGCGCCGTGGAGATGACGTCGAAGTATCCGGTTCCCGCCTCGCGCTGGTGCTTGGTGGCGGTGTAGCCGGATGCTTCGGCGGCGAACTCTGCTTCCTGCAGTTCGACGTAGGCGCTCATGGCGCGTTCGGCGTAACCGCGGGCGAGATCGAACATGGAGTGGTTCAAAGCGTGGAAGCCGGCCAGCGTGATGAACTGGAACTTGTAGCCGAGGTCGGCCAGTTCCTGCTGGAACGTCGCGATCTCGGCATCCGACAGGTGGCGCTTCCAGTTGAAGCTGGGAGAGCAGTTGTAGGCCAGCAGTTTCCCGGGGAACTGTGCGTGGACAGCGGCGGCGAACTCGCGGGCGAGCTCGATGTCGGGCTCGCCGGTCTCGACCCAGAGCAGATCCGCGTAGGGTGCGAACGCCAGGCCGCGGCTGATCACCGATTCGATGCCGGGGCGGATGCGGTAGAAGCCCTCGGAGGTGCGCTCGCCGGTGGTGAACTCACGGTCGCGCTCGTCGACGTCGCTGGTGAGCAGGTCGGCGGCGAGAGCATCCGTCCTGGCGATGATCACGGTCGGGACGCCTGCGACGTCGGCAGCGAGACGGGCGGCGTTGAGCGTGCGGATGTGCTGCTGGGTCGGGACGAGTACCTTGCCGCCCAGGTGGCCGCACTTCTTCTCGCTGGCGAGCTGGTCCTCCCAGTGGATGGCGGCGGCACCTGCCTGGATCAGCGACTGCGCCAGTTCGTAGGCGTTGAGCGGCCCGCCGAAGCCTGCCTCGGCATCCGCCACGATGGGTGCGAGCCAGTCCTGCGTGATCGCGCCCTCGGCGTGCTCGAGCTGATCCTGACGCAGGAGCGCGTTGTTGATGCGCCGCACGACGGCCGGGACCGAGTTCGCGGGGTAGAGGGACTGGTCGGGGTAGGTCTGGCCGGCGAGGTTGCCGTCGGCCGCGACCTGCCAGCCCGAGAGGTAGATCGCCTTGAGGCCTGCGCGCACCTGCTGCACGGCCTGTCCGCCCGTGTACGCACCGAGCGCGCGGACGTAGTCCTCGGTGTGCAGCAGGTTCCAGAGGTTCTCGGAGCCTCGGTGGGCGAGTGTGGACTCCTCGCGGACCGAGCCGCGGATGCGGATGACGTCGTCGGCCGTGTAGGTGCGCTCGATGCCGTCCCACCGCGGGTCGGTCTCCCAGATCTCCTGGAGCTCGGCGGCGGTCTCGACCTGGTCGCCTGCGCGGAGGCCGGCGGGGCGGGGTGCGTTCGTCGTCATGGTGTCTCCTTCGGTCGGTCCCGGCGGCTGTGCCGGGCTGGCTTGACGTCCACTCTGAGTGAAGAACAGCGATCGAGGAGAACAAAACCTGTGTGAAGATCGACGAAAATTCTGTTTCTGTGACAGAATCGCTCCCAGTCTCGATCGTTGAGCGACACTTCGACTCGCTCTGCTCGCTCAGTGCGGGTCTTCGCGAGACGAAATGTCACGCGTTCGTCTCGTCGCTCCGCTCCTCGCTCAACGACCGGCGTGCGAAGGAGGCCTTCATGGACGAGAACGAGACCGATGCCCTGACGATCGGGCGTCGCATCCGCCAGCTGCGCACCGCGCGGGGGATGACCCTCGACGATCTCGCGTCCGCTGTCGATCGCGCATCCAGTCAGCTGTCGATGATCGAGACAGGCAAGCGCGAACCGAAGCTCACCCTGCTGCAGGCGATCGCGCGCTGTCTCGGCGTGACGCTCGACGCGCTTCTCGAGGGCGAGCCCCTCGACGAGCGCAGCGCGATCGAGATCGCCCTCGAGCGGGCGATGAAGGGCCAGACGTTCCAGGCCCTCGGCATCGAGCCGTTCCGGATCGCCAAGAGCGTGCCGACGGATGCTCTGCGCGCCCTGCTCGCACTGCACGGCGAGATCGACCGGCTGAAGGACGAGCGGGCAGCCACCCCGGAGGAGGCGCGTCGCGCGAACGTCGAGCTGCGCCACCTCATGCGACGGCAGGACAACCACTTCGCAGAGCTCGAGGCGACGGCATCCGACATCCTCACGGCGATCGGGCACCCCGGCGGGCCGCTCACTCAGCGGGCGGCGTCCGAGATCGCGGCATACCTCGGGTTCACGTTGCACTACGCACCGGATCTGCCGCAGACCACCCGCAGCGTCGCGGATCTCGCGAACGGGCGGTTGTACCTGTCGAGCAGGGTGCAGGCGAAGGGCGACGCGCGCACGTCGGTGCTGCAGGCGCTGTCGAGCCGGATCCTCGGGCACGCAGAGCCGCGTGACTACGCGGAGTTCCTGCGACAGCGCGTGGAGACGAACTACCTCACCGGAGCGCTGCTCATGCCGGAGGCGCACGTCGTGCCGGCGCTGCAGGCCGCGAAGGCGCGCAGGGCGATCTCGATCGAGGACCTGCGGGATGCGTACTCGGTCTCGTATGAGACGGCGGCACACCGCTTCACGAACCTCGCGACCCGTCATCTCGACATCCCCGTGCACTTCCTCAAGGTGCACGAGTCGGGCACGATCACGAAGGCGTACGAGAACGACGATGTGAACTTCCCGGCCGATCGCCTGGGGGCGATCGAGGGGCAGATGTGTTGCCGCAAGTGGACGAGCAGGGTCGTGTTCGACGAGGACGACCGCTTCAATCCGTACTACCAGTACACCGACACGGGAAACGGCACCTACTGGTGCACAGCGCGGGTGGAGGCCTCGAGCGAGGGGCTGCACTCCGTGAGTGTGGGGGTGCGATTCGACGACACGAAGTGGTTCGTGGGGCGCGACACCCCGAACCGAGGCGTGTCGCGGCACTCGGTCGAGGTCTGCTGTCGTCGGGCCCCCGCCGAGTTGGAGGAGCGCTGGCGCGAGAACTCCTGGCCCAATGTGAAGACGCCGCGAACGCTGCTCGCGACGCTGCCGACGGGTTCGTTCCCCGGCGTGGACACCACCGACGTGTACGAGTTCCTCGAGGCGCACGCGCCGCGGTGAGCGGCATCCGCTGCGCGCGTCTCGCACGTGTGCTTGTGCGTCGCGAGGACGGATGCTATCGCGTCGTCCTCGTGAGGAGCAGAAGTCCTTCGCGGGCGCTCGCCGCCCGGCTCAGCCCACGGGCCGGTATCTCATCACCGTGACACCCGATCCGAGCTCGCGACGCTCGACGAGGTCCAGCCGGATGCGCTCGCGCAGCCCGGACAGCAGGGTCGGCCCGTGCCCGGCGAGCACCGGGTGCACGACGAACGCGTACTCGTCGATCAGCCCGAGGTCGGCGAGGGCCAGAGGCAGTGTCACTCCGCCGACCGCCAGCCCTCGTCCCGGCTCGGCCTTGAGCGCACGGACCGCGTCGCCGAGGTCGCCTTGCAGCAGCGCGGCGTTCCAGTCGACGACGTCGAGCGTGCGGGAGACCACGTGCTTGGGCATCCGGTCGAGCGTCTCGGCGAAGGGCGTCTCCCACTCGCTCATCCATTCCGGCCAGATCCCGGATGCCGGTCGCCGCCAGGCCGACTGCATCATCTCGTAGGTGACCCGGCCGTAGATCTGCGCGTCCGAGCGGGCGAGCTCGTCGGTCCAGAACCGCATCGACTCCTCGTCCGGAGCGATGCCGGCCTCGTGGTGACAGCATCCGTCGAGGGTGACGTTGATCGCGTAGCGGAGCGGTCTCATCGGGTGCTCTCCTTCGAAGCCGGGTGTGAGCGTCATTCTCCTCGGAGGGGAGCGGGAGCGAAAGGTCGGAGTCCTGGCGCGGCGCGGCCCTCAGTCGCGGGCGGTCTGCAGCAGCGTCCACAGCTCGGCGCGCGCGGGGAACCCGGTGAGGTCGAGGCCCAGCAGACCGCCCGCCTGCGCGATCCGGGTGCGGAGGGTGTGCCGATGCACCCCCAGCGCAGCGGCGGCGGGCTCGATCCGCGCATCGTGCTCGAGCCAGGCGCGCAGCGCGCCCTCGAGGTCCGCACCTCCGGTCGCATCGTGGCTCCGCAGCGGAGCGAGTCGTGACTCGGCCACGAGACGCGCCTCGTCGGTCGCGAGGGCGCTGAGGATGCTCGAGCCCACGGCATCCGCGAACCGCACGACGCCGGCGCCGGCGTGCGGGCGGAGCGCCGCGAGCGCCTGCGCGTGGGCGCGCGAGAACGCGTCGTACGTCTCAGGCGCGGAGACGCCGATGCGGATGCCGAAGCGCTCGGCGGCCTCGTCGAGCTGGGCGGCGTCGTCGGCGGAGAGACAGATCACCACGCCGTCGTCGGAATCCGCGACGAACACCGCGATGCCCTGCTCCGCACGCCGCCGCTCCCACCAGTCGGTCAGTGGTCCGGCGGTCGCGTCGGCGGCGACCGCCACGACGATCGGCGCGGACGGGACGCCGCCCAGCACCCGCCGGGCGAGGCCCGGATCGTCGGCCATCAGCGATCCGAGCAGCTGACGGTGCAGGCGCCGACGGCTGCGGGCCAACTGTTCGCTCTGTTCGAGCGCGAGACCGGCCATCGCGATCACCGAGGTGACGACCGAGCGCGCCTCCTGATCGAGCGCCGCCGCCTCGATCGCGATCACTCCGCGGAGGTGACCGCCGCGGCCCACCGTGAACAGCATGAACCCCTGCGCGCCGACGGTGAGCGACTGACCCGCCTCGAGGCCGCGGGTGAGGACGTCCATCACGCGCTCGTTCAGCCGTGCGAGCACACCGGTCGACAGCCCGTCGAGCGGGTGCGCCGACGACAACGCGCCGGTGGCGTCGTAGATGCCGACCCATGAGTCCAGGCGTCGGGCGAGCTCGGCGATCGTGGACTCCAGGCCGTGCGGGCGGAGGGCGGCGAGGGCGAGGGCGCGCTGCGTGTCGAGCGCCCAGGAGCGCCGGGCGTAGGCCTGGGCGGCGATGGCCTCGGAATGTGCGCGGGCGACGGCGATGAACGGCGTGCGATAGGGGACCTCGAACAGCGGCATCCCGTGCTCGGCGCAGGCGGTGACCAGCTCGTCGGGGATCCCGTCGCGGTGCACCTCCGTGCCGAAACCGAGTCCGAGCACGCCCCGCTGTGCGAGCCGCTGCACGTAGGTGCCGATCTCCGCGGGGTCATCGAACTGGGTGCCGGTGGTGAGCAGGGCGAGATCCTCGGAGAGGAACGGGGTCGGATCGGCGAGATCCGAGCTGTGCACCCAGCGCAGAGGCCGGTCGACGGCACCATCCGGCATAGCATCCGCCCGCGATACGAGCCGCAGGCCGAGATCCCGACGAGAGATCAACGCGCGCAGCGTGGGTACCTCTTCCGACGGCATCCGGCCTCCTCCCGATTGTACGAAGTGGCGAAACTCTGGTTCAGATTGTACTGTCCGGCGAGTGCGCCGTGCGCGGCCGCCGCCGTACGCTCGCCGCATGGCACTCCCCGACACCGCAGTTGCAGTCCCCCTCGGCGGACCCGAGCTCCCCCAGGAGCGTCGCCTGGTCACCGAGCTCCCCGGCCCCCGTTCCGCAGAGATCCTCGCGCGCAAGGCGGATGCCGTCGCCGCCGGCGTCGGTCACACCGTGCCCGTCGCGGCCGTCGCCGCCGGCGGAGGCGTCGTCGTCGACGCCGACGGCAACTCGCTCATCGACCTCGGCTCCGGCATCGCCGTGACCACGGTCGGCAACGCCCACCCCAAGGTCGCCGCCGCCGTCGCCGCCCAGGCCGCGCAGTTCACCCACACCTGCTTCATGATCTCGCCCTACGAGTCGTACATCGAGGTCGCCGAAGCCCTCAACCGGGTCACCCCCGGCGACTTCGCGAAGAAGAGCGCCCTGTTCAACTCGGGCGCAGAGGCCGTCGAGAACGCGATCAAGATCGCCCGCAAACACACCGGCCGCCAGGCCGTCGTGGCCTTCGACCACGGCTACCACGGCCGCACGAACCTCACCATGGCGCTGACCGCCAAGTCCATGCCCTACAAGAGCGGCTTCGGACCGTTCGCGCCCGAGGTGTACCGCGCCACCGCGTCGTACCCCTTCCGCGACGGACTCAGCGGCGCGGAGGCTGCGGCCCGCGCGATCCTCCAGCTCGAGAAGCAGATCGGCGCCGACAACCTCGCCGCCGTCATCATCGAGCCGATCCAGGGCGAGGGCGGTTTCATCGTCCCCGCCGACGGATTCCTCCCCGCGATCGTCGACTGGTGCCGCGCGAACGGCGTCGTCTTCATCGCCGACGAGGTGCAGACCGGCTTCGCCCGCACCGGAGCCATGTTCGCCAGCGAGATCTTCGGCATCGAGCCCGACCTGATCACGACGGCCAAGGGCATCGCCGGCGGCCTCCCGCTCGCCGCGGTCACCGGCCGCGCCGAGATCATGGATGCGTCGCACTCGGGTGGCCTCGGCGGCACCTACGGCGGCAACCCCATTGCCTGCGCCGCTGCGATCGCGGCGATCGACGTGTTCGAGAACGATGGCATGATCGAGCGCGCGCAGCAGATCGGCGAGATCCTCACCGCCCGCCTCACCGAGCTGCAGCAGGGCGACGCCCGCATCGGCGACGTCCGCGGACACGGGGCGATGATCGCGGCCGAGTTCGTCGACCCCGAGACCAAGGCACCGGATGCCGCGCTCACCGCTGCCGTCGCCAAGGCGTGCATCGCGCAGGGCGTCATCGTGCTCACCTGCGGCACCTACGGCAACGTCATCCGCTTCCTCCCTCCGCTGTCGATCGGTGACGATCTGCTGAACGAGGGCATCGACATCGTGGCCGGGGCGCTCGCCGCCCACTGACCCAGAGCCCGCTGAACCAGAGGGCCACCGGCCCTCGCACACACGTCCGGTCGTGACTCGGGTCGGGGGATTCCGAGTCACGACCGGCACATCATCCGACGAAGGAGTTGCATCATGGCTGAGATCACCCGCGACGTACTGATCATCGGGGCCGGCGCCGCCGGGACCACCGCCGCGAACGACCTGCGCAAGGCCGGCCTCTCGGTCGCCGTGCTGGAGGCGCGCGACCGCGTCGGCGGGCGCCTGTGGACCGATGTGATCGAGGGTGCGATGCTCGAGATCGGCGGCCAGTGGGTCTCGCCCGACCAGGACGCTCTCAAGGACACGATCGAGGAGCTGGGGCTCGAGACCTACAGCCGCTACCGCGAAGGGGACAGCATCTACGTCGGGCCCGACGGCACGACCCACCGGTTCACGGGGGAGATGTTCCCGGTGTCGCCTGAGACCGAGAAGGTCATCACCGAGGTCACCGACCGGCTCGACGCCATGGTCGCCGAGATCGATCCCGATCAGCCGTGGGCGCATCCGAAGGCCAAGGAATGGGACTCCGTCACCTGGGACGCGTGGCTGCGTCAGCAGACCGACGACGACGAGGCCGTGCGCAACCTCGCGTTCGCGACCGGGTCCGCGATGCTCACCAAGCCCACTCATTCGTTCTCGCTGCTGCAATCGCTGCTCATGGCCTCGTCCGCCGGCTCGTACTCGAACCTCGTCGACGCCGACTTCATCCTCGACAAGCGGGTCGTCGGCGGCCTGCAGCAGGTGCCGATCCTGCTCGCCGAGCGCCTCGGCGACGACGTCTTCCTGAACCAGCCGGTGCGCACGCTCGAATGGGGCCAGGACGGTGTCGTCGCCACCACCGACGAGCACACGGTCAAGGCCCGCTACGCGGTGCTCGCCTTCGCCCCTGTGCTCTACAACCGCATCTCGTTCGTCCCCTCGCTGCCTCGGCGGCAGCACCAGATGCACCAGCACATCTCGATGGGCTTCGTGATCAAGGTGCATGCCGTCTACGACCGCCCGTTCTGGCGTGAGCAGGGACTCAGCGGCACCGCCTTCAGCCCCTACGAGCTCTCGCACGAGGCCTACGACAACACCAACCACGGCGACGAGCGCGGCACCCTCGTCGGCTTCGTGAGCGATCAGAACGCCGACGACCTGTTCACGCTCTCGGCGGAGGAGCGCAAGGAGCGCATCCTCGAGTCGCTGTCGCACTACTACGGGCCTGAGGCGAAGAACCCCGTCGTCTACTACGAGAGCGACTGGGGCACCGAGGAGTGGACGCGCGGCGCGTACGCCGCGAGCTTCGACATGGGTGGTCTGCACCGCTACGGACCCGACCTGCGCACGCCGGTCGGCCCGATCCACTTCGCGTGCAGCGACCTGGCCGGTGCCGGCTACCAGCACGTCGACGGCGCGATCCGCATGGGTCACCTCGTGGCCTCGAACATCGTGGCCGCGAGCCGCGACGCCGGCTGATGGCCGGCTCGATCGTCGTCGGCTACACGGCGACGGATGCGGGAGCGGATGCTGCAGCCCTGGGCGCTCGTCTGGCCCGGAGTCTCGGAGCAGCGCTGCACCTGGTGATCGTGCTGCCCAACGAGGGCACCCGCAGCCCGATCGTGCCGCCGGAGCGCGCGTATGAGGAGCACATCAAGGCACAGGGCAAGCGATGGCTGGCCGATGCGCTGGCCGCCCTTCCTCAGGACCTCACCCGATCGGGGCACGTGCGGTTCGCCGAGTCGTTCGCCGAAGGGCTGATCGCCGCCGGCGAGGAGTTCGGGGCCCGCCTCATCGTCGTAGGCGCCGCCGGAGGCGGCCTCTTCGGGCGGCACCGCCTCGGCAGCGTCGCCTCGGAGCTGCTGCACTCCTCTACCATCCCGGTCGCACTGGCCCCCGCCGGCGTCGCACAGGCCGACGACCATGTGCTGCCGCGGGTGACCGTGGCGGTCGGCAAGCGCCCCGGCGCCGAGGTGCTCCTCGACGAGGCCGTGGCGCTCGCGGCGGACAGCGGCACCGATCTGCGGCTCGTCTCGCTCGTGCCCTTCGATGTGCCGCCGGGACTCGACACCGGAGCGATCCGGATCGTCGGCGACGCGCACGCCAGCGACGTCCTCGCCGCGGCCGCCGAGATCCTTCCCGACGGCCGCACCGCTGTCGTCGAGGAGGCACCCGGCGACAGCGTCGAGGACGCGGTCGCCGGGCTCTCCTGGCTCCCCGGCGAGATCGTCCTCGTCGGCTCGTCGCGACTCGCGCAGCCGCGACGCCTGTTCCTGGGCTCCACCGCAGCGAAGATGCTGCACGAGCTGCCCGTCCCGATGATCGTCGTCCCGCGCACCCGCGCCGAAGCAGGAGACCGCTGATGAGCAGCACCGAACGGGCGATGGAGCCCGAAGCCGTCACCACCGGCATCTCCCGCAAGGGCCTCAGCGTCGGCACTGTCGGTGTGCTCGGCGCGCTCGTGATGGGGATCTCGTGCATCGCCCCCGCCTACACGTACACCGCGGGCATCGGCGGCGCCGTGGGCGCGGTCGGATTCCAGGTGCCGGCGATCCTGCTGCTCGGGTTCATCCCGATGCTGCTCGTCGCCTTCGGATACCGCGAGCTCAACAAGGCCATGCCCGATTCGGGGACGAGCTTCACCTGGGCGACCAGGGCCTTCGGCCCGTACGTGGGCTGGATGGCCGGATGGGGCCTGATCGTCGCGACGATCCTCGTGCTCTCCAATCTCGCGGGCATCGCCGTCGACTTCCTCTTCCTGCTGATCTCGCAGATCTCCGGCAACGAGGCGATCGCCGAGATCACCCGCAATCCGTTCGTGAACGTCGGCGTGTGTCTGCTCTTCGTCGCGCTCGCCGCCTGGGTGTCGTACCGTGACGTGTCGACCTCGCAGAAGCTGCAGTACGGTCTCGTGGCGTTCCAGATCATCATCCTCGTGGTGTTCGCCGTGATGGCGATCGTCCAGAGCGTCCAGGGCGCCTCCTTCGAGCCGCACCTGCCCGAGCTCTCCTGGTTCAACCCCTTCGCGATCGATGGCGGCATCTCGGTGATAGTGATGGGTCTGTCGGCCTCGGTCTTCATGTTCTGGGGGTGGGACGTCACCCTCACCATGAACGAGGAGGCCAAGGATCCAGAGAAGACCCCTGGGCGCGCCGCCATGCTCACGGTGCTCTCGATCATCGCGATCTACCTGCTGCTGACCGTCAGCAGCCTGATGTACTCGGGCATCGGTGACGAGGGACTGGGCCTCACGAACGAGGACATCGGCGGCAACGTGTTCTTCGCCCTGTCGGGCCCCGTGATGGGCGGCCTCGCGTTCCTGCTCTCGCTCGCGGTGCTGACCTCGTCGGCGTCGTCGCTGCAGTCCACCTTCATCTCGCCGGCGAGGACCCTGCTGGCGATGGGCCACTACGGTGCGGTTCCGAAGAGGTTCGCCGGCGTCAGCCCGCGCTTCTTCACTCCCGGATTCGCGACGATCGCCTCCGCTGTGGTCGCCGGCGGCTTCTACGCCGTGATGCGCTTCCTCAGCGAGGACGCGCTGTGGGACACGATCCTCGCGCTGGGCATGATGATCTGCTTCTACTACGGCATCACCGCGCTGTCGTGCGTGTGGTACTTCCGCCACCAGTGGTTCGACTCGGGCAAGGACTTCTTCTTCAAGCTCGCGAGCCCCCTCGTCGGTGGAGTGATCCTGCTGGTGCTGTTCGTGATCACGGCGGTCGACAGCCTCGCTCCCGACTTCGGATCGATCGCGATCGGTGCCGACGCGAACGGGGAAGGCGGCATCGGCATCGTGTTCTTCATCGGTGTCGGCCTGCTCGTCTTCGGCGCCGTGCTGATGATCGTCCAGAGGGTCTTCAGCCCCGACTTCTTCCGCGGCAAGATCCTCAGCACCGACGCCCCGCCCAGCAACCGGGTCCGCTGACCCGGTCGCCGACACGACTCAGCCGCACACCCCCAGAGAAAGAGAACGCATGAGCACTCAGACCGAGCAGGCGCTGCTCGACAGCATCCCCACCGGCCTCTTCATCGGTGGCGAATGGATCGGCGGCGAGACCGGCGCGACCTTCGACGTGCAGGACCCGTCCACCGGGAACGTCATCCGCACGATCGCCGACGCGACCCCCGGCGACGGGATCCGCGCTCTCGACGCGGCGGTCGCCGCGCAGGACGTCTGGGCCGCCACGGCTCCTCGTACCCGCAGCGACATCCTCCGCCGGGCCTTCGACCTCGTCCAGGAGCACAAGGAGGACCTCGCGCTGCTGATGACCCTCGAGATGGGCAAGCCGCTGGCCGAGGCCCGTGGCGAGGTCGTCTACGGCGGCGAGTTCCTGCGCTGGTTCAGCGAGGAGGCCGTTCGCATCAGCGGCCGCTACGGCATCAACCCCGAGGGAACCGGCCACATGGTCGTCTCGCAGCGCCCGGTGGGGCCGTCGTTCTTCGTGACGCCGTGGAACTTCCCGTTCGCGATGGCGACCCGCAAGATCGCCCCGGCGCTCGCGGCGGGCTGCACCGTCGTCATCAAGCCCCCGGCGCTCACGCCGCTGACGACGATGTTCTTCACGTCGCTGCTCGAGAAGGCAGGGCTGCCCAAGGGCGTCGTCAACGTCGTGCAGACCACGCGGTCGAGCGCGCTGTCGGCGCCGATCATCGCCGACCCCCGCCTGCGCAAGCTCTCGTTCACCGGATCGACCGAGGTCGGCCGCAAGCTCATCGCTCAGGCCGCCGAGGGCGTCCTGCGGGTCTCGATGGAACTCGGGGGCAACGCGCCGTTCGTGGTCTTCGACGACGCCGATCTCGACAAGGCTGTCGACGGGGCACTGGCGGCCAAGTTCCGCAACATCGGCCAGGCCTGCACCGCGGCGAACCGGTTCATCGTTCACAAGGACATCGCCGAGGAGTTCGGTCGTCGGGTCACCGAGCGCGTCAAGGCCATGAAGATCGGCCGCGGCACCGAGGAAGGCGTCGCGATCGGACCGCTCATCGATCAGGATGCCGTCGCCAAGGCCGCAGAGCTGGTCGGCGACGCGGTCGACCGCGGTGCCACCCTGCTCGCCGGCGGCAAGGCCCTCGAGGGCACCGGCACCTTCTACGAGCCGACCGTGCTGACCGACGTCGTCGCAGGTTCCGCGATCCTCCGAGAGGAGATCTTCGGCCCGGTGCTCGCGATCGCGACCTTCGAGACCGAGGAAGAGGCCGTGCGCCTCGCGAACGACACCGAGTACGGCCTCGTGTCGTACGTGTTCACCGAGAACCTGCAGCGCGGCCAGCGGATGATCGACGGCCTCGAGACCGGCATGATGGGGCTCAACGTCGGCGTCGTCTCGAACGCCGCGGCTCCGTTCGGCGGCGTCAAGCAGTCCGGTGTCGGACGCGAAGGCGGCGCCGAGGGCATCCACGAGTATCTGTCCACCAAGTACACGCTGATCCCGGTCTCCTGACCCCTGACCCGGTCGTTGAGCGAGCGGAGCGAGACGAAACGCGCTCACTACGTTTCGTCTCGGGGCTCCGCTCCTCGCTCAACGACCGGAATCCACATGAGAGGACGAACGACATGACCGACTACGCCGTCATCAACCCCGCCACCGGAGAGACGCTGGCGTCCTACGACACGTTCTCGGATGCGCAGATCGACGCGGCGATCGCCGCCGCCGATGCCGCGCACCGCGAGTGGTCGCGCAGCTCGAGCGTCGCCGAGCGTGCAGCCCTGCTGCGGCGAGCGGCCGAGCTGCACCGCGAGCGCCGTGATGAGCTCGCGGACATCTTCGTGCGCGAGATGGGCAAGCCGCGGGAGGCGGCACTCGGCGAGGTCGACTTCGCCGCCGACATCGCCGACTACTACGCCGACCAGGCCGAGGCGATCATGGCCGACCAGCCGATCTCGATTCTCGGCGACGGCACGGCGATCATCCGCCGTTCATCGCTCGGGGCGCTCGTGGGCATCATGCCGTGGAACTTCCCGGCGTATCAGATCGTGCGCTTCGCGGCACCGAACCTCATCGTCGGCAACACGATCCTGCTCAAGCCCGCACCGCAGTGCCCCGAGTCGTCGATCGCCCTCGAGGCGATCTATCACGACGCCGGGTTCCCGAACGGGGCCTACCAGAGCGTGCTGGCGACCAACGAGCAGATCGCGACGATGATCGCCGACCCGCGCGTCCAGGGCGTCTCGCTCACCGGCTCCGAGCGGGCGGGTGCAGCGGTCGCCGAGATCGCCGGGCGCAACCTCAAGAAGGTCGCTCTCGAACTCGGCGGTTCCGACCCGTTCATCGTGCTCTCCACCGACGACCTCGATGCGACCGTGCAGGCGGGCGTCGACGCGCGTCTCGACAACAACGGTCAGGCCTGCAACGGAGCCAAGCGGTTCATCATCGTCGACGACCTCTACGACGCGTTCGTCGAGAAGTTCACAGCGGCGATGGCGGCGGTCGAGGCGACCGACCCGATGCTCGACGACACGGTGCTCGGTCCGGTCTCCTCGGAGACCGCTGCGGAGAACCTGCAGAAGCAGATCGACCAGGCCATCGAGCAGGGGGCGACGCTGCTCACCGGAGGAACGCGCGAGGGAGCGTTCTTCGCCCCGACCGTGCTCGCCGACGTCACGCCCGAGATGAACGTCTACCGCGAGGAGCTCTTCGGTCCCGCGGCCGTCGTCTATCGCGTCGCCGACGAGGACGCGGCGGTCGCACTCGCGAACGACACGAGCTTCGGCCTGGGCTCGTACGTCTTCACGACCGACGCCGAGCAGGCGGAACGCGTGGCCGACAGGATCGAGGCGGGCATGGTCTACGTCAACCTCGTGCTCGCCGACAGCCCGGAGCTGCCGTTCGGCGGCATCAAGCGCAGCGGCACCTCGCGCGAGCTTGGCCACCTGGCCGCGGAGGAGTTCGTGAACAAGAAGCTCATCCGCATCGGCTGAGACGCACGAAGAGGGCGGATGCTGCGGCATCCGCCCTCTTCGTGTGCGGCCGAGTGCTCAGTCGAGCAGCGCGCGGACCTCCGCGGCCTCGCCATGACGGCCCAGAGCCTCGAGGACATCGCCGAGCTCGAGAGCGGCCACCTCGCGCAGGGGAGGAACCTCCGCGCCGTGCTCCAGCGCCGCGCGGTACAGCGCCACCGCGTCGGCCTGACGATCGCGGCCGCTCAGCAGACGCGCGCCGTACAGCTCAGAGCCTCCGGCCGCGGCGGTGTCCCCGGCAGCGGCGAACGCATCCGACGCTGTGAGCGCCGCGGCGACGGCCTCATCGATGCGTCCGAGCTCGCCGAGCGCCCGCGCGCGGGAGTCCGTGACGTCCGCGAGCAGCCATCCGGCATCGTGCGCACGCGCGAGCTCGGCGACCTCGTCGAACAGGGCGAACGCGCGCTCGTCCTCGCGAGCACCGTAGGCCTGACCGAGGTTGTGCAGCACGTCGGCGAGGGTGCCGATCGCCTCGGGGTCCTTCCGGACGATCTCGCTCGCCTCCTCCATCAGTTCCATCGCGTCATCGTGCTCGTTGAAGCGAGCCAGGATCTTCGCGCGTTCGAGCATCGACAGCGCCTGATCCGCGTGCTGCTCGGCCTCCTCGAACAGCTGGGCGGCGTAACCGTGGGCCCCGACGGCCGGTCCGGGCTCATCGGCTGCGAAGAGGGCCCGGGCGAGCATCGACGCCGTCATCGCGCGTGAGCCGGCCTCGACCTCGGCCTGCTCTTCGCGCTGCAGCACCGTGTTGAACAGGTCGGCCGCTTCCTCGGCGTCGCCGGCCGAGAGCATCGCGCGGGCGAGACGGAAGTCGACCCCCGTGAGATCACCGCCCTCCTGCTCGGTGAGACGCGACGTCACCCGATATCGGGTCACGGCCTTCTCCGCATCGCCGGCGTCCTCCCAGAGCGCCCCGGCGAGCAGGTGCGCCGACGCCAGGGTGGTCGTGGCTCCGAGGCTCGTGAGCAACCGGCACGCCTCGTCGGCGTCGGCCGCTCCCTCGGTGAACGCTTCGGCCCCACCGCGCAGGCGAGCCCGCGTCTGCAGCGCGCGTGCCCTGTGGCCGGCGCTGAGATCGTCCTGCCCGAGGAACCGATCGAGCAGTGCGGATGCTGCTTCGGTGTCGCCCTTGCCGAGCAGGGACGACAGGGCGACGAGCGTCGTCGTGTTGGTCAGGCGCGCGTCGCCGGCCTCATCGAAGAACCTGGCCGCCTTCTCAGCCAGGTCGAGCGCGGCATCCGTCTCGTCCGCCACCATGTGCAGCGAAGCGCGGCTGAGCGCGAGGTCGCCGCGTGACCAGGCGGGGAGGTGCTCGGACGCCGCGAGCTCGCGATCCAAGGCGGCGATCGCTTCAGGGGTGCTCGCTCCGAAGGTCGCGAGTCCGAGCCGCTGCTCGAGAGCCGCCTGCTCCTCGCGCCCCGCGGCGCGCAGAGCCTCCAGCCGGGAGGGCAGCAGCTCGAGCGCCTCGTCCGCGCGCTCCAGCGCGACGAGGATGCCGATGTGCATCGACAACAGCTGCGCACGCTTGTACGGATCCTCGACGCCGAGGGCATGGGGCAACGCGGCGAGGGTCTCCTCCTCGGTGCCGTACTGCGCCAGGTTCATGGCCCGCTCGAACCAGGCGTCCGCATCCGCGGGGAGATCCGCAGGGGGCGTCTCGACGAAGGCGTCCGAGCGGATCGGGACGTCGTAGCGGACATCGGTGAGGGCGCGCAGGCGCACCAGTCGTCGTGCGTGCCCATCGGTGCCGTCGCGCTCGTCGAACGCGGCACCGATCCGCTCGGCCGCCGCCCAGGAAGCCGCGGCGAGGTCGACGGCGCTCCAGGCGCCCTCGTGCTCGCCGAGCAGCGGAACCAGCGCGGATGCCTCGGCACCGCGCACCGGTGTGTCGCCGTGCCCGGCCTCCGTCACACGATCGAGGGCGAAGGCGAATGCGGCGAGGGCGGCGAAGTGCGCGTCCACGTTCAGGCCGTCGTGCGCGAGCCACGCGATGTGACGCTCGACCATGGTCAGGGCACGCGCCTCGTTACCCGTGATCGCGGCGAAGACGATGTTGTTCGCCACGATCTGCAGGTTGTCGGGGTTGTCCTTGGCGAGGCGGTAGCTGCGAAGATGCGCCGACTTGGCCTCGTCGGGGCGGCCGGCGCGGAGGTAGGGGAGCAGCACCCGGGAGAGCGCGTGCTCGGGCTCCTCGCCACAGGAGTAGCCGCCCTCGATCATCTCCTCGACGAGACGGATCGCCTGATCGTCGCGGTCGGTATCGGCGAAGAACCCGGCGAACTGGCTGCGTCCGCACGCGTCGCAGTGGCTGTGGTCGTCGCGGGGCGTCGCCTCCAGCTGCACGCGCAGGGCCTCCGCCTCCTCGATGCGCCCGGCGTCCCAGGCATCCTCGAATCGGGCGGTCAGCACGCCGCTGACGCCGAGACCCGCAGTGCGGTAGTGCGTCTCCATGTCGTCGAGCACGGCCGCGATCTGCTCGACGGAGAAGGCGGGGGAGGACCGCAGCGACGAGGCCATCCACTTGAACTGCCACATGAGATCGGCCCCGCCGTAGTCGAGGTCGGCGGGGAAACGCTGCGGGTCGGAGTCGTGCCGTGCGAGACACCAGGCGAACGAGTTCAGCATGACGTCGGTCACGCCGTTCATGTTCGCCGATGCGGTCTGGCGCATCCGCGCCTCGTACTCCAGGCGTTCGTCGCCGATCTCGAGCGCGAGTGCGACGGCATCCTCGACCAGCGCCTGCTCTGCGGGCCCCCAGGGCGTGCGATCGATCTCGTCGAGCAGCTGCTGGAACCGCTTCTTCGGACGTGCCATGGGATGCCTCTCGTTCTGTGCGGGTGATGTCGTCGGCGGCATGCCGGGTGTCGGGGATGCCGGGTGCCGGGGATGCCGGAGGTCAGTTGTCGAAGGGGACGGAATCGGTCTCGATGCCGGCCGAGAGCGACACCAGGTCGGTGAGCGCGCTCGTCATGAGCGTGCGATCCGCGTCGGTGAGCGGGTGATGCCCCACGAGGAGCGCCTGGATGTAGAGCAGCTGCACGGTGCGGGCGAACACGGCGTCGTCCTGCACACGGACGAGGGCGCGAACGACGCGGTTGCCCCAGTTCAGGCATAGCCGCGCCGTCAGATCGTCGTCGTGACCCGCCGCGAAGGTCGCGTCGATACGGTCGAGCACGCCGCCCCACAGTGACCCGGTGATGCCTTTGGTGCGTCGACGATCCAGGGCGCGCAGCACCTCGGGATCGGCGACGTAGAGGGCGGCGAGGTCGGGGCGAGCGATCGAGCGCACGACGACGGAGCATCCGGATGCCTCGAGCACGGCACCCGCGCGGGTCTCCAGCGCGACCGCTGCGTCTCGGTCGTCGAGCGGCGGGGGATCGAGCCGATCGAGTTCGCCCGTGACGTCGACCTGCTCGATCGTGACGTTCGGATAGATCGTGGGCAGCAGGCGGACGAGATCCGCGTCGTAGAGGTAACCGCCGTTCACGAGCACCTCACCGGAGGGGGAGATCCCGGCGACCTGACGGAATTCGTCGACACTGGCTGCGAAGCGCACATGCGGGTACCGCTCGACGAGGTCGCCGATGCGCAGGGTGCCGTGCGTCGTCTCGACGGTGAGCCAACGGGTGATGAACTTCGCGAGTTCCTCGTCATGGCGGACGAGCGACTTCAGGCCGACCTCGTGGATCGCGACGAACTGCGAGAGCCGGTGCGGTTCGTGCAGGCCCAGCTCGAGGACCCACCGACGGATGCCGGCGCCGAGCTGTTCGCGCACCCGCTCGAGCGCGGCGTCGTCGACGAGGGACTCGCGACTCGCCGTCGGAGCGAGACCCGTGGAGTCGATCACCGCCCGGATGAAGAAGGCCCACTCGGGGAGCACATCGTCGACGCGCTCCGAGAGCAGCATCCGTCCGAGGTACATGCGGGTCGCCTGACGCGCTCCGGGCGGCGGGGCGAAGGGCAGCACATAGGCGATGCCGCGGGTGCCGGTGGCAGGCTCGACGAGCTCGATCGCGTCGAGCGGGTTCGCGCCGAGCAGGTCGCGTCCGTAGCGGACGATGTCGTCGATCCCGTCGCCGAGGAACGGCGCGTCACGGGTGATGTCGATCTCGCCGCTCGGTGTGCGCAGGACGACCCGCACCGGGAGGAACTCCCCGAACGTGGTCGCGAGTTCTCGCACGGCATCCGTCCGCAGCAGTTCGTCGGCGTCGAAGCGCGGCACGAGATGCACGCTCGTGCCCACAGGGATGTCGTCGTCGATCTCGACGACCCGGAACGTCCCGTCCGCGCTGCCGGTCCACTCGACCGCGGATCCGCCCTTCGCGCTGCGCGAACGGATGACGATGGTGTCGGCGACCATGAAGCAGCTGAGCAGGCCGATGCCGAACTGGCCGAGGTAGTCGCTGCGGGGCATGTCGAAGATGTCGCGCTTCGAACTCCGGCCGACCGTCGCCAGCAGATCCGCGACCTCGTCGGCGGTGAGGCCGACGCCGTCGTCGCGGAGGACGAACTCGCCCGACTCGTCGCTGAGTGGGGAGATCGTGATGCATCCGCCGGTGCCCTCGAACTCACGACGGGCGGTGATCGCGTCACGCGCATTCTGCAGCAGCTCGCGCAGGTAGACCCGTGGGCTGGAGTAGATGTGGCGGCTGAGCAGATCCACCACGCCGCGAAGATCGACCTGGAACTGCTGAACCTCTGCGCCCACGTGCGCTCCCTCCGACGTACACCCGCCCGCAGAGCCTATCCAACAACGCTCTCGCAGAGCAGGAACGGCGGATTCCGGACGTCTGCGCCCGGGTTCATCGGTCGGCGGTTCGAGCAGGTGTCGTGGATGCCGTATGCTGGTTCAGCAGTTGTTGTCTGCAATCATTCGACGTGCCCCGGTTCCCCGCGATCCGGATCGTCGAAGGGACTGCGGATGACACCCCGAGGTCATCAGATCTCTAGGGCGGTAGCTCAATTGGCAGAGCAGCGGTCTCCAAAACCGCAGGTTGCAGGTTCGATTCCTGTCCGCCCTGCGCGTCAGTGCAACGCTGGCACACGAAAGGTACATTCAGGATGGATCAGGACGAAGCGCGCGGCGAGGTCGTCGCGGCCGGCGCCACCCACGAGAAGAAGCGCAACTTCTTCGCTCGATTCTTCGGTGGCATCGCCCTCTTCATCCGCCAGGTCATCGCCGAGCTCCGCAAGGTCGTCACCCCGACCCGCAAGGAACTGGTCAAGTTCACCCTGGTGGTCCTGGTCTTCGTGCTGATCGTCATGGGCATCGTCTACGGACTGGACTCCCTGTTCGCCTGGCTGACGCATATGGTGTTCGGGGTTCCCGGCACCTGATGCCCCGCGGCTTCGGCCGCATTACGGAGAAGAAACACGTGTCTGAACGCTATTCCGACGACGCCGACTGGGCGACCGCTGCAGAGCAGTCCAGCGAGGAGGACGAGGCCCAGGAGGGCAACGTCCTCGCAGCGGAGGAGTTCTCGGCCACATCCGCAGAGCACGTCGCCATCCACGTCGAGGACGAGGATGCCGAAGATGACGGCGCTGACGAAGACATCGACATCGAAGACCCGGAGGCGGATGCGATCGTGAACGATGCTCTCAACCTGGACGAAGCGGCCGAGTCCGAGGCTGCTGCCGAGGTGCTCAACGACGCCGTGGCCGAGGAGGCCGCCGACCTCGAGGCCGCAGCGGCCGACGAGGTGGCTCCCTACGACGGCCCCGAGCTCGGCGACGACGAGCAGGACGAGGACGCCGAGGAAGACCCCTACGAGGCGTTCCGCCTCGACCTGCGGATGCTCCCCGGCAAGTGGTACGTCATCCACTCGTACGCCGGCTTCGAGCGCAAGGTCAAGGCGAACATCGAGCAGCGCAAGTCGACGCTCGAGGTCGAGGACGAGATCTACCAGATCGAGGTCCCGATGGAGGACGTCGTCGAGATCAAGAACGGCCAGCGCAAGATGGTCACCCGCGTGCGCATCCCGGGCTACGTGCTCGTGCGCATGGAGCTCACCGAGGACACCTGGTCGGTCGTCCGTCACACGCCCGGTGTCACCGGCTTCGTGGGCAACGCCCACAACCCGACGCCGCTTCGCTTCGAAGAGGCCTTCAACATGTTGAAGTCGCTCGTCGAGGTCAAGGACGTCTCGACCGCCAAGAACATCGCGGCCAAGGGCGGCGTCGCCGTCGCGCGTCCCGTGCAGGCCGAGGTCGACTTCGAGATCGGCGAGACCATCACGATCAAGGAGGGCTCGTTCGCCGGCCTTCCCGGTTCGATCAGCGAGATCAAGCCCGAGAGCGGCAAGCTCACGGTGCTCGTGTCTCTGTTCGAGCGCGAGACCCCGGTCGAGCTGTCGTTCGACCAGGTCACCAAGATGATCTGACAGGCGGTCACAGAACCTGCTTGTGGGTCACTGAGCCTGCCGAAGTGCATGAAGAAGGCCGTCCCGAGAGGGGCGGCCTTCTTCATGTCTCAGGATGATCGAGCGTCCGAGGCGAGCTGAGCGGTGACGAAGAACTCGATGCTGTCCTCCGCGCCGTTCTCCACCCGCTTGAAAACCTTGCCCAACGGGTTCGTGAGGCTGCCGGCCGGTCCCTGGACCGCGAGCCGGAAGCCGAACATCTCGGCGACGTGATCGTCGACCGACACCCAGCGGTATCCATGGCGCCGTACGAGGACCTCGCCCACGTAGAAGCCGGCGGTGAGGATGGTCTCGGCTGTCAGGTCGCTTCCGATCTCTTCGAACGATCCCAGCACCTGATCCACGAGAGGCAAGCTCGTAACGGTGTAGTCGAGTTCGCGGTTCTCCAGGCTGCCGACGGCATCGGCGAACGTCTGCGCGTGATCGGCTGCGTGGTCGAGCGTCGGCGGGAATCGCAGCGAGAGTGAGCGTCCGGCGAACGCGGGGCCGCGCGTCGGAGTGGGCGCGGCGACGCTGTTCTCGGCGGCCATGCTCTCACCCAGCTCAGCAGCCAGCTCGGCCTCGAGGCCCGCGCCGATGATCGGCATCGCGGTCGTCGTGGGTGCCGTACTCGCGGGAGTAGGCATCGGGGGAGTGGCGGGCGGTGCAGCAGCTTGCGGTGGCGTCTTCGGGCGGCGGCGGAACAGTCCCATCGGATCACTCTCCTTGTCGATCACGGCGAGGTGCCGGACGGCACCAGGCTGGCATCCACGCGTGCAGAGATCCTGTGAGCCTCCGATGGGTATGCGGAGGGGTGATCGTCGGGTAGACTTCTATGGTTTGTGCGCGCTTCCGCGCGCACGCGCATCACCGCAGCCCGGATCCGCCGGGCTCGCGGGAGAGCGGATGCATCCGGCATCCGTTCGAGGAAAGGAAGAGGATATGGCACCGAAGAAGAAGGTGACCGGCCTGATCAAGCTTCAGATCAACGCCGGTGCAGCCAACCCGGCGCCGCCGATCGGCCCCGCGCTCGGTCAGCATGGCGTCAACATCATGGAGTTCTGCAAGGCGTACAACGCCGCGACCGAGTCGCAGCGCGGCAACGTCATCCCCGTCGAGATCACCGTCTACGAGGACCGCAGCTTCACGTTCATCCTGAAGACCCCGCCGGCTGCGGAGCTCATCAAGAAGGCCGCCGGCGTGCAGAAGGGGTCGTCGACCCCGCAAACGGTCAAGGTCGCGAAGATCACCAAGGACCAGGTCCGTCAGATCGCCGAGCAGAAGCAGGCCGACCTGAACGCGAACGACATCGAGGCCGCCTCGAAGATCATCGCCGGCACCGCCCGTTCCATGGGCATCACGGTCGAGGGCTGAGGAGAATAATCATGGCTACCAAGTCCAAGGCTTACAAGGCTGCCGCCGAGAAGATCGAGGCAGACCGTTTCTACACTCCCGCCGAGGCCGTCGCCCTGGCCAAGGAGACCGGCTCGGCGAAGTTCGACTCGACCGTCGAGGTCGCGCTGAAGCTCTCCGTCGACCCGCGCAAGGCAGACCAGATGGTTCGTGGAACCGTCATCCTGCCCCACGGCACCGGCAAGACCGCCCGCGTCATCGTGTTCGCCACCGGCCCCGCGGCCGAGGCGGCGATCGCCGCTGGTGCCGATGAGGTCGGCGGCGCCGAGCTCATCGAGAAGGTCGCCGGCGGCTGGACCGCGTTCGACGCGGCCGTCTCCACCCCCGAGCTCATGGGCCAGGTCGGTCGTCTCGGCAAGGTCCTGGGTCCGCGTGGACTCATGCCGAACCCGAAGACCGGCACCGTGACCCCCAACACGGCCAAGGCCGTCGAGGAGATCAAGGGCGGAAAGATCGAGTTCCGCGTCGACAAGCACGCGAACGTGCACTTCGTCGTCGGCAAGGCGTCGTTCTCGGCCGAGCAGCTCAACGAGAACATCGGTGCGGCTCTCGAGGAGATCGTGCGTCTCAAGCCGTCCAGCTCGAAGGGCCGCTACATCCAGAAGGGTGCGGTGTCGACCACGTTCGGCCCCGGCATCCCGCTGGACGTCAACGCCATCTGAGCCTGACGCTCTCACACGAGAAGGCCCCCGCTTCGGCGGGGGCCTTCTCTGCGTCCGGGCGGGGCCTCGCTCAGCCGCCCAGTACGGGCACGACGAGCGACACCGCGAGCGTGATCATGACGACCGCGATCACGCCGTCGAGGACCCGCCACGATCGTGCCGTGCGCAGCCAGCGACCGAGATAGCGGGCGCCGAAACCGAGCGCGGTGAACCACAGGATGCTGGCCGCCACCGCTCCAGCGGCGAACAGCCAGCGCTGATCGCCGTGCGTCGCCGCGATGGAGCCGAGCATCAGCACCGTGTCGAGATACACGTGCGGGTTGAGCCAGGTGAGCGCGAGCGTCGTCAGGACCACGGGCGCGAGCCGGGTGCCGGTCACGACGGCGGTGCGACCGGAGGGTGCTGGAGCGGATGCATCCGTCTGATCGATGGTGAGCGTCTCGCCGCCGCGCCAGGCCCGACGTGCCGCGAGCAGACCGTACGCCAGCAGGAACAGCGCACCTGCCCACCGGGCGACGACGACCAGCCACGGAGCCGCTGAGATGACGAAGCCCAGGCCGGCGACCCCGGCGATGATCAGCACCGCATCGGATGTCGCACAGATGATGACGACCGCGAGGACGTGCTCCCGGCGGATGCCCTGGCGCAGCACGAAGACGTTCTGCGCGCCGATGGCGACGATGAGGGAGAGGCCGAGTCCGAGGCCGGCGAGAACCGTGAGCATGGTTCCACGTTAGGAAGAGACTGTATTCAGCACCAGCGATGATTCCTTCCGCACCATTAGCATCGCTCATGTGAAGATCGATCCCGAACTCGCTGCCACCGTCGCCGCCGTCGCTGACGAAGGCACCCTCGATGCGGCGTCGCGCCGGTTGCGGATCACTCCCTCCGCAGTGAGCCAGCGTCTCAAGGCACTCGAACAGCAGCTCGGGCGCGTGCTGGTCGTACGGAGCAAGCCCGCGCGCCTGACCGAGGCCGGCGAGGCCGTCGTGCGGCTCGCGCGTCAGATCGCGCTCCTCGAGCACGATGCGCTCGGCGGGCTCGGCCTGGAAGGTGAGCAGGCCGCACGGATCGGCATCCCGCTGGCGGTCAACGCGGATTCCATGGCGACGTGGTTCCTCGCCCCGCTCGCGAGGCTCTCCGCAGACCACGACATCGACGTCGATCTGCACCGGGACGACCAGAACTTCACCGCGCGCCTGCTGGAGTCCGGCGAGGTGATGGCCGCCGTGACCAGCGAGCACACGCCCGTCGCCGGGTGCTCCGTCTCACCGCTCGGCGTGCTCGAGTACCAGGCGATGGCCGCGCCCTCGTATGCCGCGCGCTGGTTCCCGGACGGCGTGGACCGCGAGGCGCTCCGCGTCGCGCCCTTCGTCGACTTCGACCGGCGCGACGCCCTTCAGCACGACTGGCTGGAGGGAGTGGGGGTTTCGCCGCAGGGGGTGCCGCGGCACTACGTTCCTGCTTCGCACGACTACGCGATGGCCGTCGAGCTCGGCCTGGGGTGGGGAATGGTCCCGCACCTGCAGCGGACGGCCGACCTCGTGCCGCTGGGCGGTCCGACCCTGCGCGTGCAGCTGTACTGGCAGCAGTGGAACCTGCGCTCGGAGCTGCTCGACATCATCGCCGCCGAGATCGCCGTCGAGGCGATGCGGGTGCTGCGCTGAGCGGATTCGGCGCCATGCGGGAGGCATGTGTCCCGCATGAGCGGGCATCTCGATGATGGGAACGCTCCCAGCGCAGCGGATGCCGTCGGGGTCAGACTTCGCGAAAGATTGGCATTTCAATATATCGGTGTGCGAGAATCCAGGAAACGCCTCGCGCGCCTGTGCGCGAGGCGAGATCTGGAGGATGCGGAGCCGGTGCCTGTGGGGGGAATCGGCGGGTCTGGTGAACCCGTCTGCTCTTCCCTCTTTCCTGAAGGGGAATCGAAATGGCAACCAAGGCAACCAGGCGCAAGGCGCTCGCCGTCCTCGCCGGCGGACTCGTTCTCGGCGTCGGAGCGGCAGTCACTCTCGCAGCGTGGAACGACTCCGAGTTCGCGACCGGGACGTTCCAGGCCGGCGCGTTCAACCTGGAGGGCTCCACCGACGGAGTCGACTACGCCGAGCATCCGGACGCTCCCGGTGCCGCATTGGCGTTCACCCTGCCGCTGGCGGGGAACCTCTCTCCCACCGACACGGTGTACGCGCCGTTCTGGCTGCGACTGGATGACGCGACCACCACCGGAGCCGAGGTGACGGTCACCCGCGAGGCAAGTTCCGGGGCGAACGAGGCGAACATCTCCTACGACATCTACGCGATCGGCGCCGCGGCTCCGTGTGACGCCAGCGCGAGCGCGGGAACGCTGCTCGTCTCGGGCGATGCACTGACCGACTCGGACGCAGGCAGCACTTTCGCCTTGGCGGCTCCGGTCAGTCCCGCAGCGGGCGTGGCGCAGAAGGTGTGCGTCATCGCCACCGCGGGGCCGGAGACCGGTCCTGGGGCGCTCGTCGAGGGCGGCGCGGCATCCGCCACCTGGAAGTTCGCAGCCGAGTCGGACTGAGTCCGCGATGACGAGCACTCGGAAGGACCAGCGCGACGCGAGGCGGGCACGCTCGCGTCGGATCCGCGCCATTCTGGCGGGTGGTCTCGTGCTGGGCGTGGGCGTCACCGCGACGCTCGCCGCCTGGAACGACTCGGAGTTCGGCTCGACGACGTTCACCGCAGGCACGTTCAACATCGTCGGCTCGACCGACGGGACGAACTTCTCCCAGCATGCGAGCGCGCCGGGCGCATCGCTCACCTTCGCCGCGCCGTCGGTGAGCATCTCCGCGCTGACGCCGGGGGACAAGGCGTACGCGTTCTTCAGCGTCAAGACCGTGAACCCGTCTATGGCGGGGTCGGTGCTGATCAAGGGGGCGTCGAGCAACGCCTCGTCGCTGGGTGCACAGCTCACCTACAGCGTCCGCACCGTGACGGCGGCGGCGAACTGCTCTTCCACGGGCTGGGCGACGGCGAGCGTGGTCACCGGGCTGCCGAACGGTGCGGCGCTCACTGCTGCGGCGACGAGCTCCCAGGTGCTCAACGCGGACGGCGGCAACCAGGTGAACTACTGCATCGAGGTGGCGATGAGTGCGACGGCTCCGACGACCGTGCAGGGAACGTCCCAGCAGGTGACGTGGGAGTTCGCCGCGACGTCCGGCTCGTGATCGGAATGTCGGCATGAGTGCCACCGCAACGAGGCGGAGCCTGCGCGAGCAGGCTCCGCCCGATGCCGTGCCCGCCGGGAGAAGACCCAGAGGCATCGGCAGGATGCTCGGCGACGTGCTGCTCTGGCTGGCCGCCCTCGGCGGCGTCGTGTGCATCACGCTGGTGATCCTCGCGTACACGGCGGGGATCACCCTCATCATGTTCAAGACCGGATCAATGTCGCCGACGATCCCCGCGGGTTCCGTCGCGGTCGTCCAGAAGATCGAGGCGAGGGAGTTCACCATCGGCGACGTGATCACGATCGATCGCCCCGGTGACCTGCCCGTGACGCATCGCGTGACGTCGATCTCGGAGGGCGCCGCCGCGGACGAGCGCGTGATCACGATGAAGGGCGATGCGAACGACGTCGAGGACCCCGCGCCGTACACCGTGACATCGGGGCGGATCGTGCTCTTCTCGGTTCCGGGACTCGCGACGGTCATCGTCGGACTGGGGAACCCCTACGTGCTGGGAGGCATCACACTCGCCGCGGCGGCGCTCGTCATCTGGGCGTTCTGGCCGCGCGAGAAGAAGGGGTTCGCATGAGGCGCGCTCTCCTCATGGTCGGGCTCGTCCTCGTCTGCCTCCTGCCGGCGCAGCCGGCGTCGGCAGCCACGACGACGCAGATCGTCCAGGGCGACATCATCCGGCTCGTGTCCATCGCGGATTGGGATGCCGCAGCATCCCTGCTGCCGGGCGACGCCGTGCAGTGGGACGTCGAGGTGAGCGCGCAGGCGCCCGATCCCGGAACCGTGACGATCGGACTGAGTGCGACCGGGAGCACTGAGCTGCTGGTCGATGCCGCCGTCTGCATGCGGCCGTGGACAGCGGACGGATGCCCCGGCGGCGAACGCGACCTCCGATCGGGCTGGAGCATCCCTCGTGATGGAACGGAGATCGCCATCGTGCAGATGGCCGACACCGAGACCGCGCACGTGCGGCTCTCGGTCGCGCTGGGGGAGAACGGAGGCGGAGGGCGGACAGACATCCGGATCCATGCCTCCGGAGTCGGTGACCAGGTCTCGGTCGGTCAGGACGAGGAGCTCGCTGCGACCGGGATGTCGGCGTGGTGGTTCGGGACGCTCGGAGGAGGCGCCGTGCTGCTCGCCATCGGCGTCGTTCTCGTGACCGCGCGTCGGCGCGGATTTCGACATGACGAGGTCGTCCCATGATCGGACGGCGCGTACTGGCGGCAGTCTCAGGGGCTGCTCTACTCGTCGGGTTGGCGATCGCTCCGCCTGTGCAGCAGACCGATGCCGCGTGGGTGGACCCGGAGTACGGCTCGGCGACGTTCCGGACGATCACCCTCTTGCCGCCGGTCGTGGAACCCCTGCCTGGAGGACTCGTCTGCCCGAATCCCCTGGGGACGCTCCTCGGCGGCGCGGCTCTGACCATCAAATGGCGATGGCCGAGTACGACCTTCACCAAACCGGCGACGTCGGCGTTCAATGTGCTGCTGTCCGGCACGATCGACGGCAGCGGCACCACATCTACAGTCGCCCCGGGGGCTGCGACGTCGGGCGTGTACACGACCACCGTGTCGAAGACGCTTCTGGAAGGCCTTCTCGGCGGGCTCGGACTCATCCTCGCCGGCGGTCAATACGTCGTCTACTTCAGCACCTCGTGGGTGACGCCCGGCGGGCTCACCTGGACGTCTCCGCAGAAGGTGAAGATCACGGTCACCTATCCGGCATTGTTGTCCGGCGAGACGACGACGTGCTCATCGACCGTCGTGTGATCCGATCGCTCGCTGGTGCTCAGTCGGCGAGTGCGAGCGCGCGGAACGCATCACGCTCGCGGAGGCGCTCCCGGCGCTCGGCTGCGGCTGCGGCGGTGGCAGCAGCGATCCGTGGCGGGATCTGATTGCCGGTGGTGCGTCGGTACAGCTCGTCGATGAGTTCGGTGGCGAGACCGACGAGCTTGCCGATCTCGCGGTCATCCCGGTCGATCCAGACGCACTTGGGCTCGTCGTGGACGGGAGAGAAGTCGACGTGCTCCTCCCAGACGAACAGGGTGCGTTCGGCGCCCAGAACGTGCTGCTGCCACCAGACCTGGCGCAGATAGGTGCGGGGGATGCCGCGGAAGGGCTTGTTCGTGGTCTTGATCTCCGCGAGGCGCACTCGACCCTCGGAGTCGACAGCGATGCCGTCGGGGGTGGCGAGGTGGCGGTGCTCGACCTCAGCGCGGAACAGTGCGGACGACGGGAGGATGCCGTGCGTCGCGGCGACCCAGGCGGCGATCTCGGGTTCACGGCGGCGACCGTGATCGGTGTAGGCGTTGCCGCCGAAACGGGGACCGCCGCCGAGCTTCGAGTCCGCCGCGCGGGCGATGGACTTCTCACTCGTGAGGCCCGCGACGTCTGTGGCGGTGATCCCGCGCGAGCGTGCGCGCATCCACGCGACGCGGTCGCGCGAGTCTGCGACGATACGCGCTTGGAGTTCCGGGGTCACCATTCGACCCTAAACCCGGCATCCGACGCCCCGCCCCGTACACGCCGCGCACCTCCACCTCGCGGGGCGACCCTCACCCCGCCCCGCTGTCATCGACTTCACGTGCACGCGGCGAGTGCACGTGTTACTGGAGTGAACAAGGCGTGCACTCGGCAGGATCCCGTGCACTCGGCGATACGGGGTGCGGGTACGGGGTGCGGGTACGGGGTGAGCGACGTCGCGTGCACCGAGGCGGCATCTGGGCAGTTGTCCACATTCGCTGGAGAACTCCGCGGAATCGTGATCGGCCGCGCCATCGTTCTCGGCAGCATGAGCCATGCCCACATCGACGTCGCTGACTCTCGGGGATCACGTCCGCTCGAGAGCGGATCTCCTCAACAACGGATGGACGGATCGGGGGATCGCCATGGCGGTCCGTGTCGGAGAACTGCATCAGATCCGTCGAGGCTGGTTCATCGATGCTCGCGAGCGTGCCGTGCTGTGGGAGGAGGAGAAGCACCGAGCGCACGTCATCGCAGTTGCGCGTGACGCTCAAGGGGCCGCCGTGATGTCGCACAGCTCGAGCGCGGTCCTCTGGCGGCTGCCGCTCTGGCAGATGAGATTGGTGCGGGTGCACATGACGACGGACGCACCGCATCGCATCTCCAGTTCTCCTGACGTGCGCAGACACGTGTCGCGGTTGCCGCCGGATGACGTCGCCCTCGTCGACGGCATCCGATGCACGAGTCTGGAGCGGACGGTCTTCGATCTGATCCGGGGGCTTCCCCTCGTGGCGGCCGTCGCTGTCGCCGACGCCGCGGAACGGCAGATGGGGGAGCGGGGGTGGGAGTGGGACCTGGATGCCGTCACGTCGTGGCGCAGGAATCTGGCCGTGAGGATAGATGCAGCGACGGGGGCTCGCGGCATCCGACAGGCTCGCTGGGTGAGTCAGTTCGCCGACGGTCGATCACAGTCCCCCGGAGAGAGCGTCAGTCGACTGCAGCTGTATCGGTTGGGGTTCGATGCTCCTGAGTTGCAGGTCGAGGTCGCCGGTCCGGCGGGGTCGTCGTACTTCGTGGACTTCGGCATGAGAGATGCCCGTGCGTTCGGTGAGTTCGACGGAAAGGCGAAATACCTCGACGCGGCGATGCGGGAAGGCAAGAGCGTGGAGCAGATCCTTCTGGAGGAGAAGCAGCGCGAGGACTGGATCCGGGGGACGACGCAGTGGCGACTCGCCAGGTGGGAGACCCGGCACATCGCAACCGCGAACGCGCTCGGCGAGCGCCTGGCAGCATTTGGGATCAGGCCCGGGTGAGATGACCTCTCCCGGGCGTCGAGTGCACGCCAAACTCTCGAGTGCACGAGCTTTTCGCGTCGGTACGTCGTGCACTCGGCGAGTGCACGTGAAGTCGACGCCCGGAGGGCACCGGATTTGGGGACGCCCCACGCCGTGGGGTACAGTGGAGGCAACCTTAGACCGCTGGTCATCTTCGTGCGCGCATGCGCGAGAAGATCGAAGCTCTGCAATGCAGGGGCCCGCGCAGGTGTCACGAACTTCTCAGAGCTCCGTGCGCTTGCGCCGGAGCTCTTCTTCATTCCGGGGCCGTGGTGGTCGAGGCCGGTGCTCCACCGTCGTGGAGCATCCCGTACACACCAAGGAGTGACCATGGCGCAGAAGGATGCATCGGTTGCCGAGCTCACGAAGTCATTCGAGAACTCGTCCGCCGTTCTGCTGACCGAGTACCGCGGTCTGACGGTTGCCCAGCTCAAGGAGCTGCGCAACAGCATCCGTCAGGACGCTGAGTACGCCGTGGTGAAGAACACGCTGACCAAGATCGCCGCCAACAAGGCAGGCATCACCGCGCTGGACGACGACCTCAAGGGTCCGTCGGCCGTCGCGTTCGTGCACGGTGACTTCGTCGCCACTGCCAAGGCTCTTCGTGACTTCGCCAAGGCCAACCCGCTTCTCGTGATCAAGTCCGGCATCTTCGAGGGCAACGCCCTCTCTGCCGACGAGGTCAACAAGTACGCCTCGCTTGAGAGCCGTGAGGTTCTGCTGGCGAAGGCTGCGGGCATGATGAAGGCGACGATGGGCAAGGCTGCCGCCACCATCGACGCTCTTCGCGAAAAGCTGGAGACCGCCGAGGCTGCGTAAGCGACCGGCGTTCTCGATCACCAACCCCATCTATCTAGGAGATACATCATGGCGAAGCTCACCACCGAAGAGCTGCTCGAGCAGTTCGCTGACCTCACCCTCGTCGAGCTCAACGACTTCGTGAAGGCGTTCGAGGAGAAGTTCGAGGTCACCGCTGCTGCCCCCGTCGCCGTCGCAGGTGCCGCCGGTGCCGGCGCTGCCGAGGCCGAGGAGGAGAAGGACTCGTTCGACGTCGTCCTCGAGGCTGCCGGCGACAAGAAGATCCAGGTCATCAAGGTCGTCCGCGAGCTCACCTCGCTCGGCCTGGGCGAGGCCAAGGGTGTCGTCGACGGCGCTCCCAAGGCTGTCCTGGAGGGCGCCAACAAGGAGACCGCCGAGAAGGCCAAGGCTGCTCTCGAGGAGGCTGGCGCGACGGTTACCCTCAAGTAATCCGTCAGGGGCGGCGGTCCGTCGCCCCGACAGCGTCTCACGCTTCACGAAGGCCCCAGGTTCTCCCGGGGCCTTCGTCGTGCCCGCCGTCTTTCAGCGTGGGATCGCCGTCGACCCGCGGACGACGAGGGCGGATGCTGCGGACACGTGCTCGATCGGAGCATCCGGGTCGGCCATCCGCCGACTCAGCAGTCGCACGGCCTCGTGCCCCTGGTCGCGCGGTGACTGGTGGATGGTCGTCAACGCGAAGAGCTCGGCGTGCTGGTGATCGTCGATGCCGACGACGCTGAGCTCTGTGGGGACCGCGATGCCGAGCCGCCGAGCCGCGATTATCGCGCCGATGGCGGCCTCGTCGCACACCGCCACGATCGCGGTCGGACGTGTGCGGCGGTCGCCGAGCAGACTCACCGCGGCGGCGTAGCCATCGGGCATGCTCGGTGCGGCACCCGTGATCCGGGCCTGATCCGCGAGGCCCGCTGTTCCCAGAGCCGCGAGGTAGCCGTCGATCCGACGCGAATCGCCGAGGCTCAGCTCGGCCGAGTCCGCCGAGCCGCCGATGAAGGCGATGGAGCTGTGGCCGAGCTCGATCAGATGCTCGGTCGCGATGCGCGCCGCAGCCGTGTCGTCTATCGAGATCGAACTCGACCCCTCGTCGTAGGGGCCGACTCCCACGAGGGGGCTTCCGGTGCGCTGCAGGCGCTCGAGCTCGTGCGCCTGAGGTTGGATGCCGACGGCGATGATGCCGTCGAATCTACGGCGGGCGATGACGCTGGCGAACAGGTTCTCCCTCGTCTGCGAGCCCTCCGGGACCCCGTACAGGGACAGGTCGTAGTCGAGCGCGAACAGCGAGTCCTGGATGCCGGAGAGCAGTTCTGCGAAGAACCAGCGATCGACCGGCGGCATGATCACGCCGACGGTCCGGGTGCGCCCGGTGGCGAGGCTCGTCGCGGACGAGTGCGCGACGTAGGCGAGTTCGTGTGCAGCCCGTTCGACCTTCTCGCGCGTCTCCTCGGAGACGTATCCGTTGCCGCTGAGTGCACGACTCGCCGTCGCCTTCGACACTCCGGCGCGCGCCGCGACGTCAGAGATCCTGCTCATCGGTCCTCCTCGACCCGCAGTCCGGCGCGCGTCCGTGTGCACGCGCGGGAGCCAGCGTAGCGCGTGGAGAACCGATTAGGGAACCGGTTCCACACGAATTTCGCGGGAGCGCTCCCATGCAGAGCCACGATATACCCCGAATGGTTGCGAGCTTGTGATAATCCCGTGTTGTGCCGCGGCCCGCGGAGCAAGTAGGTTGGCCTGGAATCGGTTCCCCATGCGGATGCAGAGAGCGCTCCCACGGGTAGATCGAGAACCGCTCGAAGAGGAGAAAAGAAACATGGCTTTGTCACAGCGATACCGCCTTCTCGCCCCGCTCGCACTCGTGGGTGCGGCGACCCTGGTGCTGGCAGGCTGCACCGAGGCCGGCAGCGGCGACGGAGGAGGCGACTCCAAGACGACCGTCCGCATCTCGGGAGGCATCACCGGCATCGAGGCCGAAGACTTGAACGATACGTTCGCTGACTTCACCGAGGAGACCGGCATCACGGTCGAGTACACCGGCGACAAGTCGTTCGAGGGCAACATCGTCACCAAGGTGACCGGTGGCGACGCCCCCGACATCGCGATCGTCCCGCAGCCGGGTCTGCTGAAGACGCTCGTCGACACCGGCAAGGTCAAGGCCGCGCCCGAAGCCGTCGAGGCCGCCGTCGACGAGAACTGGTCCGCGGACTGGAAGAAGTACGGCACGTTCGACGACACGTTCTACGCGGCACCGATGCTCGCGAACCTCAAGGGCTACGTCTGGTACTCCCCGTCGAGCTTCGCCGAGTGGGGCGTCGAGGTCCCGAAGACCTGGGACGACCTGATCACCCTCACCGATACCATCGTCGAGAAGACCGGCGGCCCCGCCTGGTGCGCCGGCTTCGCGTCCGATGCGGCATCCGGCTGGCCGGGCACCGACTGGATCGAGGACCTCGTGCTCCGTCAGTCCGGCGCCGACGTCTACGACAAGTGGGTCGACGGCGACGTGAAGTTCACCGACCCCGAGATCAAGGACGCGTTCGACGCGGTCGGATCGATCCTGCTGAACCCGGACTACGTCAACGCCGGCTACGGCGATGTGAAGAGCATCAACTCGACCGCGTTCGGTGATGTCGCGGCCGCCGTTGCGGACAAGAGCTGCGCTCTGACCCACCAGGCGTCGTTCCTCTCGGCGAACTTCCTCGACGTGCAGACGGCCGAGGGCGAGACCCCAACCGTCGCTCCCGACGGCGACGTGTACGCCTTCATCCTCCCCGGCATGACCGAGGGTGAGCTCCAGGTCGAGGGTGGCGGCGAGTTCGTCGCCGGCTTCTCCGACGACGAGGCCACGCAGAAGGTCCTCGAGTTCATGGCATCGCCCGAGTTCGCTGACGCACGCGTCAAGCTCGGCGGCGTGATCTCGGCCAACAAGAACGCCGACGCGAGCCTCGCCTCCAGCGAGTTCCTCCAGGAGGCCATGGAGATCATGCAGGACGACTCGACCGTCTTCCGCTTCGATGCATCGGACCTGATGCCGTCGACGGTCGGCTCGGGCTCGTTCTGGAAGGGAATGGTCGACTGGGTCGACGGCAAGGACACCGACACGGTGCTCTCCGACATCCAGGCCGGTTACGAGAACTGATCGAGCCCCGCTCGATCACATGAGCTGAACGGGGTCGGGCTCTCCAGCCCGACCCCGTTCAACCCATTCACAGTGCTCGGATACGACGCCGTATCCAGAAGGGGGTTCCCATGTCGCAAGTGACCGTCGAAAAGCCTGTCAAGGCCGACGCACCCGTGACGACGCACGGGGTCGATGAGAAGGGGCGGAGGCTCACTCAGGTCGTCGTCGCCGTCGGCTTCATCATCGTGGTCGCACTCGCGCTGCTGCTGGTCTTCACCGGTTCGACCGAAGAGTCCGGTCGCGTGACGATCGGCTTCTCGCTCAACAGCTTCTTCATCTTCCTCGGTGGGTTGAGCCCGTTGCTCCAGATCCCGATCGTCCTCGTGGCGTTCGGAGTCGTGGTGGCGATCCTGCTCGTGCTCATCGAGTACGCTCCGCGGCCGGGGCGCGGCTACTTCATCATGCGCCTGGTCGCCTGCCTGGTGATCCCGGTGCTGGCGTTCCTGCTGCTGCGTCCGTACGCCAACGCGGTGCTCTACGTCGTGGCGATCGCCCTGCTCGTCGGCGCACTGCTGTTCTTCGCCGACTACCGCTCACGCCAGGGTGCCGGCTACCTGTTCCAGCTGATCCTGTTCATGGCGCCCGCGTCGATCATGCTGCTGCTCGGCCTGATCTATCCGGCGGTGTCGACGTTCTTCAAATCGTTCTTCGACAAGACCGGCACGGACTTCGTGTGGTTCGAGAACTACTACTGGGTGTTCACGAACCCGACGGGTACGGCATCCGTCATCAACACGCTCATCTGGGCGATCCTCGCGCCGGTGATCTCGGTCGGCATCGGTCTCGCCTATGCGGCCTTCATCGACCGGGCACGCGGCGAGAAGTTCCTCAAGGTGCTCGTGTTCATGCCCGTCGCGATCTCGTTCGTCGGCGCCGGCATCATCTGGAAGTTCATGTACGACTACCGCCAGGGCGACCAGTTGGGTCTGCTCAACGCGATCGTCACCGGTGTCGGCGGCGACCCCGTGAACTGGCTCGCCGTCAAACCGCTCATCAACACGTTCATGCTGCTGATCGTCTTCATCTGGACTCAGACCGGGTTCGCGATGGTGATCCTCTCTGCGGCGATCAAGGCGGTCCCGGTCGAGCAGATGGAGGCCGCCGAACTCGACGGCACGAACGCCTGGCAGCGCTTCCGCAACGTCACTGTGCCCGGCATCCGCTCCTCGCTGATCGTCGTGCTCACCACCATCACCATCGCCTCGCTGAAGGTCTACGACATCGTCGCCGTCATGACCGGCGGCCGCGATGACACCACCGTCCTCGGCTTCGAGATGGTCAACCAGCAACAGCGGTTCCAGAGCTACGGGCACTCGTCGGCGCTCGCCGTCGTGCTGTTCCTGTTCGTGCTGCCGCTGATCATCTACAACGCCCGATCGATGGCCAAGCAGAGGGAGATCCGCTGATGAGTGCAACGCAGGCCGTCGTCGCCGCAGACAACCGCACCGCGCGCCAGGTCGCGCGTGACACCCGCCGCAACGAGGCGATCGCCCACAAGAAGCTCACCTCGAAGGGCGCGACGCTCGCCGCGGCCATCATCGCGCTCTTCTGGACGATCCCGACTTTCGGCCTGTTCGTCACCTCGTTCCGACCGGGTGCGGACACCCAGTCGACCGGATGGTGGACAGCCTTCACGAACCCGAAGTTCACACTGGACAACTACATCCAGGCGCTGAGCTCGGGCGGCACCTCGACCACCCTCGCCTCGGCGTTCGTGAACTCGCTCGCGATCACGATCCCCGCGACGGTCTTCCCGATCGTGCTCGCCTCGCTCGCCGCGTACGCGTTCGCCTGGATCGACTTCAAGGGTCGCAGCATGCTGTTCGTGTTCGTGTTCGCGCTGCAGATCGTGCCGCTGCAGATGGCACTCGTACCGCTGCTGAGCCTGTTCTCGGACGGACTCGTGATCAACGGGGTGCCGATCTTCCCCGGCTTCGGTCTCAACGAGGTGCAGTACAGCTTCGCCCGCGTGTGGATCGCGCACGCGATCTTCGCGCTGCCGCTGGCGACGTTCATGCTGCACAACTTCATCTCGGAGATCCCGGGTGAGGTCGTCGAGGCCGCCCGTGTGGACGGCGCCGGTCACGGTCAGGTGTTCTTCCGGATCATCCTGCCGCTGGCGATGCCGGCGATCGCATCCTTCGCGATCTTCCAGTTCCTGTGGGTGTGGAACGACCTGCTGGTCGCGACGATCTTCGCCTCGCCAGGCGCGTTGCCGATCACGCAGGCGTTGAACTCGTTGTCGGGTACGTGGGGCAACAAGTGGTTCCTGCAGTCGGCGGGTACGTTCATCTCGATCATCGTCCCGCTGATCGTGTTCTTCGCTCTGCAGCGCTTCTTCGTGCGCGGTCTGATGGCCGGCGCGACGAAGGGCTGAGCGTTCGAAGAACGGACGGCGGATGCCGCGGCCCGCACGGGTCGCGGCATCCGTCGCTCCACGCCGCGACGCCGCTGTCGTCGGGCGTCACACACGGGCGCCGCGCGAAGCGGCCGACGTAGGCTGAGAGGCATGTCCGACCACGCATTCGCCACTCGAGCCATCCACGCGGGCCAGGCGCCCGACCCGACGACGGGGTCGATCATCCCGCCGATCTATCAGGCCTCCACGCATGTGCAGGACGGTATCGGCGGATTCCGTGAGGGCTACGAGTACAACCGCGCGGGAAACCCCACGCGCACCTCGCTCGAGGTGCAGCTCGCGGCTCTCGAGGGGGGAGCGAGCGCACTCTCGTTCGCATCCGGCCTCGCCGCCGAAGACGCCCTTCTGCGCGGCATCCTGAAGCCCGGCGACCACGTGCTGCTCGGCAACGACGTCTACGGGGGAACCTACCGACTGCTGACCCGGGTGCTTGCGCCCTGGGGCATCGAGACGACCACGGTCGAGCTCTCCGACGCGGATGCGGTGCGCGCCGCACTGCGCCCCGAGACCCGCATCGTCTGGCTGGAGACCCCCAGCAACCCACTGCTGAAGATCGTCGACATCGCCGCCATCGCCGACATCGCGCACGCGGCCGGGGCCGTGCTCGTCGTCGACAACACCTTCGCCTCGCCCGCGCTGCAGCAGCCGCTGTCTCTCGGCGCCGACCTCGTCGTCCATTCGGCGACCAAGTACCTCGGCGGACACTCCGACGTGCTCGGCGGCGCCGTCGTGTTCGGCGACGACCGGTTCTTCGAGCAGGTCAAGTTCCAGCAGTTCGCGGTGGGCGCCGTCTCGGCTCCGCTCGACGCCTGGCTCACGACCCGCGGCATCAAGACCCTCGCGGTGCGGGTGCGCCAGCACTCCGCGAACGCGCAGGCCGTCGCGGAGTGGGCGGCGAGCCGCCCCGAGTTCGAGACCGTGTTCTATCCCGGCCTCGCCTCGCACCCCGGGCACGAGATCGCTGCGGCGCAGATGAGCGGATTCGGCGGGATGCTCTCGCTCGCGCTCGCCGGAGGAGCGGATGCCGCGCGCGCCTACGTCGCGTCGACCGAGGTCTTCCAGCTCGCCGAATCCCTCGGCGGGGTCGAGTCGCTCATCAGCTACCCGCCGGACATGACGCACGCGTCCGTGCGCGGCACGGCGCTCGCGGTGCCCGAGAACGTCGTGCGCCTCTCGGTCGGCATCGAGGACGCCGACGACCTGATCGCCGACCTCGAATCGGGACTCGCGCGCATCGCACGCTGAGCACCCCAGGGATCGAGCTGCTGACGTCCTGCGCACGGATTCGTGCGCAGGACGTCCTCTTTTCGCCCCTCGGCGGGCCAGTGCCAGGCGCTAACATGGAGGTTCCCGCTCTCGAATCGATTCGAGAGCGAATCCCCCTCCGAGCCTGAAAGTTCCCGTGCCTGACGCGCCCCGCACCGACTCCGTCCCGACGACCCCCGAACGCCCGTTCACCGGCAGCATCCGCATCCCGCCGTCGACCGGGGCGATCCGCACTCTGGGATCGAACCCGGCCACCGCGCCGATCATGCTGCACCCCGGCGATTCGATCTCGAACGGGCGCCGTCTGCTCTACATCATCGTGCTCGGGGCGCTCACGGCTCTCGGGCCGTTCACGATCGACCTGTATCTACCTGCCTTCCCGGTGCTGGAGGAGGACTTCCAGACCACTGCAGCGGCCATCCAGTTGACCCTCACCGGGACCATGATCGGCTTCGCGCTCGGTCAGCTCGTCGTGGGGCCGCTCAGCGACAAGATCGGTCGGCGCGTCCCGCTCATCGTCGTCACCGCTCTGCACGTGGTGGCGAGCATCGCGGCTGCGGCCGCGCCCACTCTCGAACTGCTCAGTGTCGCCCGCGTCTTCATGGGCGTCGGCGCCGCCGCGGGCGGTGTGGTCGCGATGGCGATCGTGCGCGACCTGTTCGGCGGCAAGCGTCTGGTCGTCATGCTGTCTCGACTCGCGCTCGTGTCGGGCGTCGCGCCCGTCGCCGCGCCGCTGATCGGATCCTGGCTGCTCACGCTCATGCCGTGGCGGGGCATCTTCATCTTCCTCGCCTGCTATGCGGTCGTCATGCTGCTGTCGACGGTCCTCTTCATCCCGGAGACCCTGCCCGCGGCTCGCCGTCAAGATCGCGGGGGCGCGACGATCCTGCAGCGGTACCGCTCGGTGTTCTCAGATCGGGTCTTCATCGGCGTGCTCATCATCGGCGGCATGAGCTTCTCGGGTCTGTTCTCCTATCTGTCGGCATCCCCGTTCCTGTTCCAGCAGACGCACGGGCTCGACGCGCAGCAGTACGGTCTGCTGTTCGCGGTGAACTCGCTGGGCGTGGTCAGCGGCGTGCAGTTCGCCTCACGTCTGGCTGCGCGCTTCGGACCGCAATGGATCCTGGCGTTCTCCACCGCCGGCCTGTTGCTGGCGGGCACCGCCATCATCGTCACCGATCAACTCGGACTGGGTCTGTGGGGCACGGTCATCCCGTTGTTCCTGTTCATGACCTCGTGCGGTTTCACGATGCCGAACGTGCAGGTGCTCGCTCTCGACCGGCACGGCAAGGCCGCCGGTACCGCAGCCTCTGCGATCGGTGCGACGAACTTCGGTGTCGCCGGTCTCATCTCGCCGGTGGTCGGCTGGATCTCGAAGGGGGCGGGGATCACCGCGACGACGATGGCCGCGGTCATGGTCGGGTGCGCGATCATCGCGGTGCTGGCTCTGTGGTTCATCGTGCGCCCGCGCACGGTCGACATGCTCACTCCCTGAGCTGTGCGCGGGTCGCCGCCGTTCCCCTTCGGCCTCGGTGAGAATGGACGGATGACGAGACGCGCGCTGCTGTGGTGGGGGATCGGTCTGCTCGCCGCCGGCGTCGTGCTCGGGGTCGGTCTCGGGCTGGGCCTCAGCGAGCCGACCGGCTTCGACGCCGGGTGGAACTCCTTCGTCGGCGAGCATCGCCGCGACGCGATGGTGGACTTCGCCCTCGTTCTCAACGTGATCGGCGGGGGATGGGTGGCCATCCTCGTCGTGCCACTCATCGTGATCGCGGGTCTCGTGCTCGCCCGACGTTGGCGTGCCGCGGTGTTCGCCGCCGCGTGCTTCCTCGCGAGCGCTGGCGTGGTCCAGGTGCTCAAGAACGTGATCGGACGAGCGCGGCCCGACGACATGATCGTCTCCAGCGACTTCGGGTCGTTCCCCTCCGGGCACACCGCGAACGCGGCCACGGTGGCGCTGGTGCTCTGGCTGCTGTTCCCCCGGGTCTGGGTCGCGATCACCGGAGCGCTCTGGATCATCGCGATGGCTCTCTCGCGCACCTTCCTCTCGGTGCACTGGATCACCGACACGATCGGCGGGGCGCTGCTCGGGGCAGCCGTGGTCCTGCTGCTCGGCGCCTGGCTGCTGCCCTGGGCGCGGGGGCGGCGCGGGCTCGATCCGGCGGAGCGGGTTCTCCCCGGCGGTGCGCCGCTAGGCTGAGCGACGCCCCGTTCGAAGGAGTTCCGAGTGGCCGTCATCCGTTCCTATCGCCCCGCTGATCGCGCCGCGCTGTCGGAGATCTGCCTACGGACGGCGGATGCCGGAGGCGATGCCACCGGCATCCTCACGGACGACGCGCTCTGGGGTGATCTGTTCGCGGTGCCCTATGCCGAACGGCATCCGGATCTCGCCTGGATCGTCGAGTCCGACGACGGACGTGCGATCGGCTACCTCGTCGCGACCGACGACACGGATGCCTTCTATGCCTGGTTCCGGGATGCCTGGTGGCCGCGATTCCACGAGACACGGCCCCGTCCGGCGGCGCCGCGCACGAGGGAGCAGCATCTGATCGAGTACGGCTGGAGCCGCGGCCCCGGCGTCGATCGCGACGCCCGTGCGTATCCGGCGCACCTGCACATCGATCTGTTGCCCGAGACACAGGGCCAGGGTCTCGGTCGGCGACTCATCGAGACACTGTTCGACGAACTCCTTCGTCGCGGTGTGACGGGCCTGCATCTGGGCATGGACCCCGCGAACGAGGGGGCGGCGGTGTTCTACGAGAGGCTCGGGATGCAGCGGCTCGTGGCTCCGGAAGGAGAGCTGGTCTTCGGCGTGCGGTTCGACGCGTGAGCGCGCGGCAGATCGCGGGTTTGACCGCCCGGCACCGTGCCGGGATCATGAGGGTGGATGCGCCGACGGCGCCCGGGTGAGGAGTGGGACATGCAGCGAGGGTCGAACCTCCCAGCTGTCGGCGTCTACAACCAGGCGCTCGTGTTCGATCTCATTCGACGCTCCGACGAGGGCCTCAGTCGCAGCGAACTCGCAGAACGTACCGGACTGTCGACCCAGACCCTGAGCAACGTCACGCGACGGCTCGCGAACGAAGGGCTGATCGAAGAGGTCGGCAAGGTCATCTCAGGCCCCGGAAAGCCCCGCACTCTGCTGGCACTGCGGCCGCACTCGCGCTTCGCGGTCGGCGTGCACCTCGATCCCGCGGTCGACACGATCGTCGTCGTCGATGCGGCGGGCGAGGTCGTCGCCCGTGCTGAGCGGGTTCCCGACGCCCCGGATGCCTCACCGGGTGAGCTCGTGGGGCGGATCGGAGAGGGCGTGCGCTCGCTCATCGTCGACGCCGACCTTCCCCGCGACCTCGTGCTCGGGGTGGGCGTCGCCGCCCCCGGGCCTTTCGACAGGGAGGCGGGCCGATTGCTCGACCCGCCGCTGCTGCCCGCCTGGCACGGCGTTGCCGTGCGCGACGAGCTCTCGCGCGCCACGGGCCTGCCCACCCTGCTCGAGAAGGACGTCGTCGCCACGGTCGTGGGGGAGCAGTGGTTCGATGCCGAGCACGAGCTCGCCGATGCGATGTTTCTCTACTACGGAGCCGGCCTCGGCCTCGGCCTGTCGGTGTCCGGTGCGCCCGTGCACGGACGCACCGGCAACGCCGGGAACATCGCGCACATCGTCGTCGATCCCGATGGACCGCTGTGCGAGTGCGGATCGCACGGCTGCATCGGCGTGGTGATGGAGGCAGGGGTGCTCCTCGCGCAGGCCGAGACGCCTTCGACCGGCGGGGCATCGGGCGACGCGACCTCGCAGCTCGAGCGGCTGTCCGCGCTCGCCGCGGAGGGCGACCGGGGGATTCTCGCTGCTCTGGAGAGCGCCGGTCGGCATCTCGCGACCGCCATCGTCGAAGTGAACAACCTTCTCGATCTCGGCATCGTCGTGCTCGGCGGGCCTGCCTGGTCACGGCTCGGCGACCGTCTCTTCCCCGTGCTCGATCACTGGGTGCGCACGACGGCGGTGAGCACGTCGACCGAGCCCGTGCACCTGCGGCAGTCGCGGATCGGGGCCGATTCCACCGCTGTTGGAGCGGCCTGTCTGGTGCTCGATGAGGCGCTCACCGCGCGGACGTCGCAGCTCATGATCCGCGGCTGAGCCGCGAGACGATCCCATAGAGTTCCGTGACGGAACCGTTACAATCAGCTCTTCCCGTATTTATCCCATTTGATAGGGTTATCCGACGAAAGGCCTCAACAGCGAGGTCTCATGCAAAGGAGCAAGGCAGATGCGAACGAAGCCACTCGCCGCCATCGGGACGATCGCCATCGGCGCCGTAGTCCTCTCGGGATGCGGTGCGTCCGGAGAATCGGAGACGTCCGACAGCGGAGACCGCACGATCACCGTCGCGTACCAGAAGACCTCGGCGTTCCACCAGCTCGATGACCTGTTCCAGAAGGTCAAGCCCGAGTTCGAGGCCGCGAACCCCGGTGTGACGGTGAACCTGCAGCCGATCGAGTCCGAGGACGAGTACTTCACCAAGCTCGCGCTGATGAACGGCTCACCCGACACCGCACCTGATGTGATCTACGAAGACACGTTCCAGCTGCGCTCCGACGCTGCGGCCGGCTATCTTCTCCCGATCGACGACTACCTCGCCGACTGGGACGACTGGGACCAGTTCTACGATGCGGCCAAAGAAGCCGGGCTCGGCGGCGACGGCAGCACGTACGGCATCTCGATGGGCACGGACACCCGTGCGATCTACTACAACAAGGAGATCTTCGCCGCCGCAGGGCTGCCGACCGACTGGCAGCCGGAGTCCTGGCAGGACATCATCAACGCCGCACAGGCAGTCAAGGCGTACAACGCGGACCTCATCCCGCTGAACATCTACGGCAGCAAGAGCGCAGGTGAGCAGACCTCGATGCAGGGCCTCGAGATGCTGCTCTACGGCACCGAATCGACGCTGTACGACGCCGACTCCGACAAGTGGATCGTGGGATCCGAGGGGCTGACCGACTCATTCGGTTTCTACGACACGCTGTACCAGGAGGGGCTGGCGACTCCGCTGGACCTCGCTCTCGACTCCACGATCGGTAGCCGCGTCTCGACCGAACTGCTGCCCGAGGGCCAGCTCGCGATGGCGATCGACGGCTCCTGGCTGCCCGGCGGCTGGATCAGCGGTGACGGTGCCTGGGACGGCTGGGAGGACACGATCGGCCTCGCCAAGATGCCGACCCAGGATGGCAGCGACCCTGGCTTCACCTCGATGTCGGGTGGCTGGACCCTCGCCGTCGGGTCGCAGACGAAGCACCCGCAGACCTCGTTCGACTTCATTGCGATGGCTCTGAACCAGGAGAACTCGCTCAAGTACGACACGGAGAACAGCCAGATCGCGGTCCGCGAGGACGTCGCCACCGATGACGCCTACCTCTCGTACAACCCGACGTTCGCGTTCTTCTCGGACCTCGTCCAGTACACCCACTTCCGCCCGACGACGCCGGACTACTCGCAGATCACCAGCGCGCTGCAGCAGGCCACGGAATCCGTGATCACCGGAGACGCGACGCCGGAGGAAGCGGCAAAGACCTACGACGACGCTCTCACCCAGATCGTCGGCGCGGACAACGTCGAGTAGGACTCACGCGGTGACCTCTGCACCCGCAATGCGCGACCTGGCCCCGGTGGCATCCGGGGCCGGGCCGCGCACCCGCCGACGGAACCTGTTCCGTTCCGTCCCCCTCGTGCCCGCCGTCGTGCTGCTGGCGGTGTTCCTGCTGGGGCCGATCATCTACGCGATCTGGGGATCCCTCACGAACCGCGCGCTCACCGGTTATCGCGCTGCGAAGCCCGAGTTCGTCGGGCTCGACAACTACTTCGCGCTCTTCACGGATCCGAACTTCTGGACCGCGCTCGTCCTCACCGTGGTGTTCGTCCTGTTCTCAGCCATCATCGGCCAGAACGTGCTCGGCCTCGGCGTCGCCGCGATCATGCGCGTCGGCTCGAAGACCGTGAACAGTGCGGTCGGTGCCCTCATCGTCGTGGCCTGGGTGATGCCCGAGATCGTCGCGGCCTTCGCGCTCTACGCCTACTTCTCGAAGGACGGCACGCTCAACGCGCTGCTCGGATCGATCGGCGTCCCCGCGGTGTCGTGGCTCGTCGAGTATCCGATGTTCGCGGTCATCCTCGCCAATGTGTGGCGCGGCACCGCGTTCTCGATGCTCGTCTACGGTGCAGCCCTCAACGAGGTGCCGCCCGAGGTCATGGAGGCCGCGCAGATCGACGGCGCCAACGCCGGGCAGCGCTTCTTCCTGATCACGCTGCCGATGATCCGCCGCTCCATCTCGACCAACCTCATGCTCACGACTCTCCAGACGCTCGGCACGTTCGGGCTGATCTGGGTGATGACCAAGGGCGGGCCCGGGGTGTCCAGCTCGACGCTGCCCGTGCTCGCCTATCAGGAGGCGTTCCAGTACTCGCAGATCGGCTACGGCACCGCGATCGCCGCCGTGACGCTCGTGCTCGGTGCGATCTTCGCGATCTTCTACATCCGCATCCTCAAGCCGGAGGTCGACTGATGACCGCCACTGAAGCACTCGTCCGTCCGAACACGAAGGCGGCCAGGCGTCCTTCGGTCGCTTCGCCGTCGAAGCGCCGCTCGTCCTGGCTCGCCAACATTGTGCTCATCGTGATCGGGGTGATCTTCCTCGTGCCGATCGCCTGGATCGTCTTCTCGTCGGTCTCACCGTCGGCGACGGTGTCGATCTCGGTGCCGGAGAGCCTCACCCTCGACAACTTCGTCTCGGTTTTCGACTGGTCGCTCACCCTACTGCCGCTGTGGAACTCCGCGCTGATCTCGTTCGGCACGGGCCTCATCACGGTGCTCGTCGGTGTGCTCGCGGCTTATCCGCTCTCGAGGCACAACTCGCGGTTCCAGCGCGGGTTCATGTACTCCGTGCTGTTCGGCTCCTGCCTCCCGATCACCGCGATGATGGTGCCGGTCTACGCACTGTTCGTGCAGCTGAAGATGCTCGACTCGCAGGTCAGCGTGATCCTCTTCATGGCCGCCACCTCGTTGCCGATGGCGATCTGGATGCTGAAGAACTTCATGGACTCGGTGCCCGTCTCGCTCGAAGAGGCCGCGTGGGTCGATGGAGCGTCGGCCATGCGCGCGCTGTGGACCATCGTCCTCCCACTCATGCGCCCCGGCATCAGCGTCGTCTTCATCTTCGTGTTCACGCAGGCATGGGGGAACTTCTTCGTCCCGTTCGTGCTGCTGTTCAGCTCGGAGAAGATGCCGGCCGCGGTCGCGATCTTCACGTTCTTCGGCAACCACGGTGCGGTCGCGTACGGGCAGCTCGCCGCGTTCGCCGCGCTGTATTCGGTGCCTATCCTCGTCCTGTACCTGCTCGTGCAGCGCCTGTCCGGGAGCAGTTTCGCGCTGGCCGGCGGCGTCAAGGGCTGACCCCGCATCCCCACATCCTCGATTCAGAAAGCTCTATACATGCACGACCGCACTGCACTCATCGAGATGCGCATCGATCGATTCATCCGCGAACGTCTTCGTCCAGCGCGACACCGGCTGAGCCATCCGCTCGAGGTAGCCGCCTGGGAGGTGCCCGGCGAACCGGTGCCCTTCTCGGATGCCGTCGCAGCGAGTTACACGCCCACCGCGGTCGGCTCCCCGTGGGGGCGGCCGTGGGGCACGACGTGGTTCCGCGTCACCGGGGCGGTACCTTCGGGATGGCGCACCGAATCCGGTGATCTCCCGAGCGGCACTCGCGCCGAGCTGCTCGTCGACCTCGGTTTCACTGCGGGGCAGAGCGGCTTCCAGGCCGAGGCGCTCGTATGGGGTCTCGACGGCGCTCCGATCAAAGGCATCTCGCCGTTCAACAATGCGGTCGCCGCTGCGGTGCAGGCCGACGGGAGCATCGACGTCCTGCTCGAAGCAGCATCCAATCCCGACGTCGGCAGCATCTTCACCTTCGATCCGACCGACGTCGGCGACCCGGTCACCGCAGGCACCGACCCGATCTACGTGCTGCGCACCGTGGACGTCGCGTTGCGCGATCTGACGGTGGAGGCGCTGCTCGATGACACGATCGTGCTCCGCGGGCTCGTCGCCGAGCTCGATCCTGGTTCACCGCGCCGCGCCGAGATCGTGCAGGCGCTGGATCGGATGATCGACCTGGTCGACCCGCACGATGTGGCAGGGACGGCGGCCGAGGGGCGTGAGGCGCTGCACGAGGTTTTGGCGAGTCCGGCGCACGCGAGCGCCCACGTGCTGCACGCCGTCGGTCACGCTCACATCGACTCCGCGTGGCTGTGGCCGGTGCGCGAGACCGCGCGCAAGGTGTCGCGCACGTTCTCGAACGTGCTCTCGCTGCTCGACGAAAACCCCGACGTGGTGTTCGCGAGCTCCTCGGCTCAGCAGTTCGCGTGGATCAAGGAACGGTATCCGGAGATCTGGGAGCGTCTCGTCGAACGCGTCCGCGAGGGGCGCTTCGTTCCTGTCGGCGGCATGTGGGTCGAGTCCGACACGAACATGGTCGGGGCCGAGGCTCTCGCTCGACAGCTCGTCGAGGGCAAGGGATTCTTCCTGCGCGAGTTCGGCATCGACACCCCCGAGGTGTGGCTGCCCGACTCCTTCGGGTACAGCGGCGCGCTCCCGCAGATCATCAAGGCGTCGGGCTCGAAGTGGTTCCTCACACAGAAGATCTCGTGGAACGAGACGAACCGGATGCCGCACCACACCTTCCTCTGGGAGGGGCTCGACGGCACACGGGTGTTCACGCACTTCCCGCCAGTGGACAAGTACAACTCCGACGCCTCGCAGGCCGATCTCGCACACGCGCAGCGGAACTTCCAGGACAAGGGGCGTGCCCGCGTCTCGCTGCTGCCGTACGGCTACGGAGATGGCGGCGGTGGACCGACCCGGGAGATGGCCGCCCAGGTCGAGCGCGCGAGCTCGCTCGAGGGCTCTCCGGTGGCGCGGCACTCCACGCCACGGGACTTCTTCGAACAGGCCGAGGCCGAGTACCCGTCTCCGGAGGTATGGAGCGGCGAGCTCTACCTTGAGTTCCATCGCGGCACGTACACGAGTCAACTTGGCACCAAGCAGGGCAACCGCCGCAGCGAGCATCTGCTCCGTGAAGCCGAGCTGTGGGCCGCGACGGCATCCGTGCGGACCGGCCGCGCCTACCCTGCTGCCGATCTCAAGCGCCTCTGGCAGCTCGTGCTGTTGCAGCAGTTCCACGACATCCTGCCGGGGTCGTCGATCGCCTGGGTGCATCAGGATGCGGAGCGCAACTACGCGGCGATCGCGGTGGAACTCGAGCAGATCATCGCCGATTCGCTGCGAGCGCTCGTGGGCGAGGGCTCGCGCAGCCTCATCGCAAACGCGGCGCCCCACGGCCACGCCTCGGTCGGCGCGCTGGCGATCGGCGAGGCGGATGCCGTCGCTCCGGTCGAACCGGTCGCGCTGGATGGTGAGTTCGTGCTCGACAACGGACTCGTTCGCGCACAGGTCGACCCGCGGGGTGTCCTGACCTCGATCATCGACCTGGCCAGCGGTCGCGAGGTGGTCCCGCCCGGACAGCTCGCGGGTCTCTTCCAGCTGCATCGGGACACGCCGACGCAATGGGACGCGTGGGACATCGATGTGCACTATCGGCGCAACATCACCGACCTGCTCGACGTCGACGGCATCGAGATCCGGGACGGCGCCGTCGTGATCACCCGCTCGTTCGGACGGTCGACGGTGGTGCACAGCATCCGGCTCGACGAGGGTTCGCGCACGCTGAAGCTCGCGATCGACGTCGACTGGCACGAGCGGCAGAAGCTGCTCAAGCTCAGCGTCCCGGTCGACGTGCACACCGATCACGCGGCGTCCGAGATCCAGTTCGGTCACATCGTGCGTCCGACGCACACGAACACCTCGTGGGATGCTGCGCGTTTCGAGACCGTCGCGCACCGGTGGGTGCGGGTGGGGGAGAGCGACTTCGGCGTCGCGGTGACGAACGACTCCACGTACGGACACGACATCACCCGGCACCCGCGCGAGGAGGGCGGCACCTACTCGACCGTGCGGCTTTCTCTCGTCCGGGCGGCGCTGTTCCCCGACCCGCAGCAGGATCAGGGCCAGCATCATCTCGAGGTGGGCATCGTGGTCGGCGGCGAGCTCGTCGACGCGATCGCCGAGGGATATCGGACCAATCTCGCCGAGCGCCGCATCGAGGGCGCCGATGACGTTCAGCCGCTCCTCGCGATCGACCACCCGGGTGTCGTCGTCGAGGCGGTGAAACTCGCCGAGGATGGCAGCGACGACGTGATCGTCCGTCTCTACGAGGCCCTCGGACGCCGTGCCGAGGCGCGCGTCGCCATCGGATTCGACAGCGCTCCGGCGCAGGAGGTCGATCTGCTTGAGCGCGGGATCGAGCAGGCGGCGATCGTGGGACAGGATGCCGACGGCGTTCGGCTGTCGCTGCGTCCGTTCCAGCTGGTCACGCTCCGCCTGCCGCGAGCCTGAGCCACCGCGCGAAAGGGTGCGCCTGATCCGCCACGACGGGTCGGGCGCACCCTCGCCGTAGGCAGGGCTAATGTTCGGGTATGGGAAGACTCGAGTACAACAGTTCGCGACCGCCGATCGAGATCGACGACGCGACGCTCGCTCATCTGAAGATCGTCATCGGAACGAAACTGCGCCGCCAAGAGGCGTTCATCATGACCTGGCTGCCGACCGACGGCAAGGGTGACGGACGGCTGAGCGCGTGGATCCATCCCAGCATCCCGCTGGTCTTCGGCTTCGACGAGGTGCGCCTGCCCGCCATCGATGCCACGCGCATCACGAAGATGATGGAGGCGCTCAACGCGCACGGCGAACTGCTCATCGAGTCCTCGCCGTCCTGACGATGTGGGCCGCGTCGGCCTCGTACCTGAAGCGGACAGGAATGGCAAGCGACTGGAGATGTCGTCGCCGCGGTGGCTAGCGTGACACCATAAAGCCGGTGAAGACGATGGTGCAGTCCCAGGTGTCGATCGACGGCGAGAGCTTCCTCCTCGCGCAGGACCAGGATCTCGATGGCCTCCGTCGTAGATTCGAAGAGGCGTCGGCGAGCACCGGCCGCTTCGTGGACTTCGTGGTCGTCGGCAACCGCTCCGTCGCCGCGCTGATCACGGCGACATCCCGGGTGACGATCAGCGTCTCGACCGTGCAGTTCGATTCTCGCGGCACAGGAGACACCGACTTCCCCTTCGGGGGTCATTGCGACCTGATCTGAGCCGATGGGGTCCGTATCGTCCCGGACTCAGCCGAACCGCTCTCGCGTCTGGGGGTCGTACAGACGGAAGCCGAGCGGATGTAGCGGTGACGGCGGGACTCCGCGCTTCGCTGCGCTCAGGGCTCCCCGAATCCCCAGCGTCGGATAAACGTCAAACGGCCCCCGCTTCGCGAGGGCCGTTTGACGTTTGGCGGTGACGGCGGGATTCGAACCCGCGGTTGCTTGCACAACACACGCTTTCCAAGCGTGCTCCTTCGGCCGCTCGGACACGTCACCAGGGAACAACCTGAACAGTCTATCCGATCGCCGGACCGCCTCGTGACACCGGCCGCGGACGCCCGCCGCCGAGGTCAGGCCGCCGGCACCTCGTCGATCGAGAAGTAGACGGGCAGGCCGCGTTCGCGGGCGATCCGCACATCGGTGTCGGCGCCGGTGGACTCGCCGGGCAGTCGCAGCACGGCATCGCAGTGCTGCAGCAGACGTGCGGCCGTGTCGTACATGACGTCGGTCTCGGCAGCCTCGGCATCGGACATGCCGCGCAGGACGGGGAGTGCGACCCACTCGCCGATCATCGGCACATGGCCGAGGCGATGCAGAGGGGCCGCGGCCTCCTCGAGGCGCGCGAGGTTGCGGGCGATCGCGTCGGGGTCGCCACCCGTGCCAGAACGGTAGGGTCCGGCGGTGAGAATGAGAAGTGGTGTGCTCATGTCGAACACTGTAGCGTTAACCATGCAAGAACGTGAAAGAACAGGAAAGAGTCGGAATGCTCGGTGTGCAGCGCAAGGACCATCTGCTCGGACTCCTCGCGTCGCAGGGAAGGGTGGTCGCCAAAGAGGTCGCCACCGAGCTCGGCGTCTCCGAGGACTCGATCCGACGCGACCTCCGTGAACTCGCGGACGCCGGGCTCTGCATCCGCGTGTACGGGGGCGCCCTCCCGGTACCGCCGGCCGACGCGCCACTGGAGCAACGAGCGACGGTCGCCACCGACAGCAAGCAGCGGGTCGCCGCGGCGGCCGTGCGGCTGATCGACCGCGGGAGCACGATCGTCCTGGACGCGGGGACGACGACCCTCGCGATGGCACGGATGCTGCCGCACGGAGCCGACCTCACGGTCATCACCCCGAGCCCGGCCGTTGCGCTCACGGCTATGGAGCACTCCCGTGCCCGCGTCCTGATGATCGGTGGCGAGCTGCACCGGCACTCGGGTGTCGCCGGGGGAGCGCTCGCACTGGAGGCGATCTCGCGCCTCGCGGCCGACAGGTTCTTCCTCGGGGTCACCGGCATCGATCCCGAGCACGGCCTCACGACGGGCGAACTCGACGACGCGGTCACCAAGCGGGCACTCGCGGCGCGCTCGGTCGAGACCTTCGTGCTCGCGAGCGCCGAGAAGATCGGCGCGGTATCGCGCTTCCCGGTGCTGCGACTCGACGAGATCACCGGGGTGATCGCCGACCCCGACGACGTCAGCCCGCTCATCGCCTCCCTGCACACCGCGTAAAATCCTGGGGTGGCAACACCCAAGATCATCCTCTTCTACGCCTTCACTCCGCTCGCTGACCCCGAGGCGATCCGGCTGTGGCAGCGCGAGCTCGGCGAGTCGCTCGGCCTACGCGGACGTCTGCTGATCTCGTCGGCCGGCATCAACGGCACCCTCGGTGGCGATGTCATCGCGCTGAAGAAGTGGGTGCGCCGTTTCCGCGAGTATGCGCCGTTCAAGAACACCGACATCAAATGGAGCGAGGGCACGGGGGTGGATGCCGACGGCCGCAGTCTCGACTTCCCCAAGCTCAGCGTGAAGGTGCGCGACGAGATCGTGTCGTTCGGCGCTCCCGACGAGCTGAAGGTCGATGAGAACGGCGTGGTCGGAGGGGGCACCCGGCTGAGCCCCGAAGAACTGCACGAGTTGATCGACGAACGCGGCGACGACGTCGTGTTCTTCGACGGACGCAACTCGCTCGAGGCGCAGATCGGTCGCTTCAAGAACGCGGTCGTGCCCGACACCGAGACCACCCGCGACTTCGTCCGCCTGCTCGACTCGGGGATGTACGACGATCTCAAGGGCAAGCCGGTCGTGACCTACTGCACGGGCGGGATCCGATGCGAGGTCCTCTCGAGTCTGATGACCGCACGCGGATTCGGCGAGGTGTATCAGCTCGAGGGCGGAATCGTCCGCTACGGCGAGAAGTACGGCGACGACGGACTGTGGGAGGGCTCGCTCTACGTCTTCGACAAGCGTCGGTCGACGGACTTCTCCGACCACGCCGCCGTCATCGGCGAGTGCGCAGGGTGCGGGGCGTCGACCAACCGCACCGCGAACTGCCCCGACCCGTCGTGCCAGTCGCAGTCGGTCGCGTGCGAGACCTGCGACGCCGTGCCCTGCCGGGTGCACGCGGCCTGATGCCGGACGGTCCGAGCGCCCGCTACACGCGCAGCGGAGCGTCGGATGCTCGTGCCACGACCAGCGACAGGGGCAGCAGCCGCGCCTGTACCCGCCGCCGTCCGTCGACAGTGCGGCGGATCTGGCGCAGCACCTCGTCGAGCGCGTCGGCGACATCGGTCGACGCTGCCTCTCGTGCATAGACCGCGTGCTCGACGGCATCCGTCAGTCGACGCATCGCCGCGGGGTCCACACTGCGCTCGCTGACGAGGGCGGCACCGCGTGCCCTGACGGAGTCGGCATCCGACATCGGCAGCTGCAGATCGATGAGGGTCGCCCTGAGCTCGCTCCACGCGGACGCCGGGTCCCCCCGGCGTGCGCGGCGACGGCGTGCCGTGCCGGCGACGAACCGGATGAGGGCGGGAAGCAGCAGGACCAGGAGCGCGCCGACGACGATGAGGGCGACGGGCGCCGAGTCGAGGCGGCGCTGCTGGGCGCCGCTGTCGGTGTTGTCGCCCGCGTCGCCCCGCTCGATCTCGGGCGCTGCGCTCGCCTCGGTCTCGGGCGCCGCGCTCGGAGCGGTCGATGCGGAACCGCCCGTCCCGCCGCCGATCGTCGCCGAGGTCGTGAAGGCCGTCGGCACGCCCAGGGAGGCGGTCGGCTCGAACGGCACCCAGCCGATGCCGGGGAACAGAACCTCCGGCCAGGAGTGCAGCTGATCGCTGGTCACCGAGAACACCGTCTCCTCGCCGCGCTTCTCCTGCGTGCGGGTGCCGGGGAGATAGCCGACGACGATCCTCGTCTCCATGCCCATGCTCTGCGCCATGAGGGCGAACGCCCCGGCGAAGTGCACGCAGTAGCCCGAGCGCACCTCGAGGAACCGTGCGACGGCGTCCGCCCCCGTGCCATCGAAGTCCTCTTCGACCGGCGTCTCGAGCGAGTACGTGAACGCGCTGCGGAACCACGACTGCAGAGCGATCAACCGGTCGTAGTCGCTCTCGGCGTCGGCGGTGACCTCGGCGGCTGTCGCGCCGATGATCTCGGGCAGCTCGACGGGCTCCTCGTCGGGATCGACCGTGACCGGCGCGGCGGTGAGCGACCTGATCTGCTCCAGCGAAGGAGTGATCCTCGTCGACGAGACGGTGTAGTCGTTGCCGACGGCGTCCGCGCTGCGCGAGACGACCGTGCGGTTCTCGGGCATCACCCGCCACGCGGTGCCCACTCCGGACATCTCGGTGGCGGGATAGGGCACGGGGAGCCACGAGCTCGACATGCGCAGGATGCGGATCGAGGTCTGCACGTCCTTGACCGCGACCTCCTCACCCCAGTCCGCGGGGCCGAATCCTTCGCTCACGGACTGCAGATCTCCTCGGTCGGGCTGCCAGATCCGGCCGTTGAAGTGCGACAGGGTCGTGAGGCGCAGGTAGGGGGCGGCGTCTCCGGCGGTGGCGAGCGTGAGCACCTCGACGGGATGCGGCTGGCGCAGGTCGTCGCCGAGCCGGAGCGAGGCGTCGACGGTGACACCGACACCGGTGCCGGCGAGCGTCGCCGACACCGGAACCATCGGGGCCACCACCAGGGCGGCGGCGACGGCGGCAGCACCCACCGCGACGGCGACGGTCGACGAGGTGCGGCGGGGCGACTCCGGATGCCGTCGTGCCGTCGCCCGGAACAGGACGAGCACTGTCACGCCGAGTACCGCGAACCACACGACATCGACGCCGCTGACGGTCACGATCATCGGTACCGCGCCGACGGCGGCCACGAGAACACTCGCGAGTACCGCCCCGCGCTGAACGAGGAGCTGGTCGAGCAGCACGGCGACTATCGCGAACCCGCCGCCCAGCGCGAGTCGGAGACCGGGGGTGCTGTCGAGCGGCGCCGAGCCGAACACGATCTGCTCGCCCGCTGACGAGAGCAGCGTGCTGAAGAGCGACACCGTCGTCGGTGTCGGGATGACTCCGAACAGGGCGGTGTCGCCGGCGACGAGGGCGGTGAGCGCACCGCCGGCGGTCAGGATCTGGGCGAGCATCGTGACGAGTTCGCGTGCCCAGGCGGGGCGGCGCCGCAGCAGCGTGCGCGCGGCGATGCCGACGAGCGCGACCACGATCGCGACCGCGATGACGGCGAACGACCACGCGCCCGGCGAGATCACCGCGGTGTACGGCCAGGCCGCGACCAGTGCGGCACCGGCGGCGAGGGCGCCCGTGCGCAGAGGCTCCTGACGCTCATCCTCCCCGCTCCGCCACGACAACAGGGCGGGGCGCTTCTCAGCGCGCGGCATCCGGAGCACCCCCTCGCTCGGGGAGGGCGCGTTCCCAGGCCTCGGCGACGTCGTCACCGAGGCGGGCCAGATGCCAGCCGTGCGGTTCGACCGTCGCGGTGACGCCTTCACCCGGTCCGGTGGCGAAGAGCAGCGGCACCGCGGCCCCCGACGGCCGCAGCCGCTCGGCGGCAGCCTCATCGAGCGCACCGGTCACATAGACGAGGGGGCCAGGCGGATTGCCGGCGACGAGGGCGGCGAGGTCGCGCGAGGTGCCCCGCGGCGCGACCGAGGCGAGGGCGACGAGCATGGTCTCGCGATCGTCCTCATGTCCGCGCAGCGTACCCAGGAGCGTGCCGGCGCTGTCGATCACATCGACGCCGTATCCCTCGTGCATGAGGTGGACGGCAGCAGAGGCGCACAGCGAGACCGCGGTCTCGAACGCGGGGTCCGCCTCGCCGTCTGGTGTGCGCCACCGGTCGGCGCTGCGATCGAGCACGACGAGGGCGTCGGGACTGGACTCCTCCTCTTCCTGACGCACCATCAACTGTCCGCGGTGCGCGCTGGCGCGCCAGTGTATGCGGCGCATGGAGTCCCCGGGGACGTAGCGGCGGGGGGAGAGGTTGTCGGCCCCCTGGCCGAGCCTGCTCGAGGAGGTGTGGGCGGTGCCGCCTGCCGCGCCCACGCGGACGCTGAGCGGCATGAGGGCGAAGACCTCGGGCACGACCGTGACCGTGCGCGTGTCGCCGAACGCCTGTTCGCGCTGCGCGAGGCCGAACGGGTCGACCGTGCGCAGCACCAGAGGTCCGATCTGCCAGACGCCGCGGCGGACCCCCGTGATCGGGTACGAGAGCCGGCCGTCGGGCGGCGGGAACTCTCCGGACGCGTCCCCGGAGACGGCGTCGGGCAGCACATCCCGCCACAGACCCCGCGGAGTGCGGAGCGACCGCAGATCGAGACGTACGGCGACCCTCGAGGTCTCGGAGACCGTGAGCAGATCGGTCGAGATCTGACGGGCGACCGTGCCCGACCGACGCGGCAACCGCACCGACAGTACAGAGAAGCAGGTCAGTGCGAGCAGCAGGATGCCGACGTGGATGAGCACCGGGGCGGCGACGAGGTTGGCGGCGACGAGGCAGCCGAGACCGGCGAGGAGCGCACCCGTTCCTCGAAGCGTGAGGGCTCGCCGCGGACGCATAGGATCCTCAGGCCCGGGCCTGGACGGGAACGCGCACCCGGTCGATGATCTGTCGCAGCGCGGTCTCGATGGGCTGGGCGCCGAAGCGGTTCGCGCCGCGGGCGGGCAGCAGGCGGTGGGCGAACACCGGGATGAGCAGGTCGGCGACGTCATCGGGGATCACGAAATCGCGCCCGTCCAGCGCCGCCCACACCTTTGCGGAGCGGATCAGCTGCAGGGTCGCGCGCGGACTCGCGCCGAGGTGCAGGCTGGGGTCGGAGCGGGTCGCCTGAGCGAGCGCCACCGTGTACTCCTCGATCGCAGGGGCGACGTGCACGGCGCGCGCCCAGGCGATGAGCTCGGCGATCGATGCGGCGTCGGCGACAGGAGAGATGTCGGCGAGCGGGTTGACGACGTCGCGCTGGCGGATCATCAGCGCCTCGGCCGCGGCATCCGGATACCCCATCGAAATGCGCATCATGAACCGGTCGCGTTGCGCCTCGGGGAGTGCGTAGGTGCCCTCCATCTCGAGCGGGTTCTGGGTCGCGACGACGAGGAACGGTTCGGGGAGCGGATGCGTGGATCCGTCGACCGTGACCTGGCGCTCCTCCATCGCCTCGAGCAGCGCCGACTGCGTCTTGGGGGAGGAGCGGTTGATCTCGTCGGCGATCACGATGTGTGCGAAGACGGCGCCGGGTTTGAACTCGAACTCGCGGTCGACGGGGTTGTAGACGCTCACACCGGTCACGTCTCCGGGCAGCAGATCCGGGGTGAACTGGATGCGTCGGACGGTGGCGTCGACGCTCGCCGCGAGCGCCCTGGCCAGCATGGTCTTGCCCACGCCCGGCACGTCCTCGATCAGCAGGTGGCCCTCGGCGAGGAGGCAGACGAGAGCACTGCGCACGGCATCCGGCTTGCCGTCGATGACACGGCTCACGGAGCGGATGATCTCGTCGGTGCGCGCGGCGAACTGCTCGGCGGTGATGGTGGCGGTGACGGTCGTCGTGATGGCCGTGGAGTTGTCAGGCATGCGTACCCTCTCGCGAGCGCGACTGTGCGCGTGATCCGATCGTAACTTGACGGATGCCGCGCGGGAGCGCATCCGCCCGACTCGACTCCTCAGCCCCAGGTGCGGGCGCGGGCGTCCGTCGGGTCGAGGCGGCCCTCGGCGCTGCGGGCCACGCGCAGCAGGGCGAGCCCCTCGGGGCCGCGGAGCTCGATCAGGTCGCACGGACCGACCGCTTGCTCCCAGTGCCCTGCGAATCCTTCGGCGTCGGCGCGTCGGCGCGCGATCGCCCGTGGCACCGGCAGCAGCGTCCGCCCCGGCGAGAGGCGATCGGCGATGCGATCCACGAGCGGCGTCCGACGGGCGCCGCCGCGGTCGACGCGCAGCAGGAACCGCGGAGTCCGCACCGGCGAGAACAGCTCCTCGACGGCATCCGCGATCAGACGTCGCTCGGTCGGCGTGCCGCCCATCTCGATGCGTACCCGAGCATCGTCGTCCGGCAGCGCTCGGATCGCGGCTTCGTCGACAGGTCCGAGGCGTCCTGCATCGTGCAAGGCCCGTGAGATCGCGACCGTCGCGCGCCGGTAGACCTCGGCAGGTCGGCGTCGATCGCGCAGCGCGGAGATGAGAGCGGGCAAGGCGGATGCGGTGGCAGCTGCGGCTCCGACCGCGAGAGCGATGCCGACGCCCATCGGGGGAGTGAGCGGAACACTCGAGAGCGCGGCGACACCGCCGAGCACCGCGCCACCGATCGCCGTGCCGCCGGCGAAGACCGGGACCGCCCGCGTCCGTGCGTTCGACGCCGAGAGCAGCAACGGCGCGGTTCGCGTGCCGTGCACGACGACGCTCTCGCGTTCGGTCGCAGAGTACGGTTCGCCCACACGCCACTGCTCCCTGGTCTGCGATCTGGTCGCGCGACTCGCGTGCAGCACTGCCTCGATGCCGTCGATCGTCGCCGCTACGTGCTTCTCCTGCACCGCCCGCAGAGCGCTCGCTGCATCATCGGTGAGCAGATGGTCGAGCCCACTGACGATGCGGCCGTCCCCTGAGGCATCGAGGCCTCACAGATGGGCGTGCTTGCGGCGCAGGCGGCTCGTCTCGGTGGTGTCGTCGATCGCCAGATGCGGCGGGATGAGACACACCACCGACCAGTTGTGCGCGACCTTGTCGGGCCAGGCCGCGTCCAGGCGCAGCGTGCGGCCGCGCAGCTGCTGCGTGGCCGACGACGTGGTCACCGAGGTGAGGTCGATGAGCGTGTTCACGGCGGGGCAGTCCCACCCCTCGCCGAGGAGTCCCCGTGTGCCCACGAGCAGCCGGACGTCACCGCGGCGGATCAGCTCCGACACCGCCGTCACGACGGCGCCGCCCCGTTCGGGCGTGCGGAGGTCGCGGCTCGCGCCGGTGCTCGGCAGCACCTCGACCGGGCTCCCGAGCAGTCGGGAGAGAGCGGCGGCCGTCCGATCGGCGGAGGCCGCGGCGACGCGGAGGTGCCGAGACGTGAGCAGTACAGGGTCGAGTCGCGCGGTGACGGGGTCTGCGACGAGCAGATCGAAGGTGCGCAGGGCGCCTGCGGCGAACGCCCCTGCCTGCCCTCGGCTGTTGCCGTGCTCGACGAAATCGGTGACCACGACGGCGCGCACCCGGTCGCCCTCGTCACCGGCCAGCTCTTCGTGCAGGATCTCGACGGCGGCCCTGTCCTTCGCCTCGGAATGTGCGAGAACCGTGTCGATGGGATCTCGCCCTCGCCGCAGTCCCCGGTCGGTGAGCTGCAGGCCGAAGTCGGCGAGAGCGCGTTTCACGTACTCCCACTGCCGGCGGGCACCGGGGTCGGGGAGCAGGCGATCGAGCGCGAATCGGGTGATCGTGGTCAGCAGATCGTCGCTCGTGCACCGATCGAGCAGCACCGCGGGCAGGAGCGCGACGAGCGGATGCTCCGGCACGAGTTCGCGCAGCACCACGGCGCTCGTGCGCGCTGCGGTGAAGTCCTCGGCGAGGGCGAGATCGAGCCTCGCCTGCGGATCGTCGGGCCCGGCGGGAGGCTGCAGCCTCTGCTCCAGATACGAGACACCGTCGGGGGTCGACAGCACCTGCACGAGCAGATCGCCGAGCAGCCGCTCCCGACCGTGCAGGAACGACATCTCGGCCGGCGTCGGCTCGGTGAACCGCACGTGATCCCGATAAGGAGCCAAGTGCCCCTCCTTCACGACCGCCGGGGTGGGCACCTCGTGATCGACGTCGCCCAGCAGCTGCGTGTAGTTCTCGAACTCGTTCCCGTCGTCGGGAGACGGCAGCGTCGCCGTGAGGCCGATGAGAAGCGGCCGGCCACCGGACGCGCGGATGCGCGCGGCCAGGTAGGCCACGACGAGCGCCCAGTGATCGAGCAGATGGTGGCATTCGTCGAGCACGATCGTGCGCACTCCGGATGCGACGAGCCCGTCGATCAGCGCGACGGCGTTCGGATGCAGCACCCGCGCGAGCTCTTCCGGATGCCGACGGGCGAAACGGGAGCGCAGCGACCTCACCCGTCGCCGCAGACCCGCACGGTGCGCGCTCGGGTTGTCGATCGCGAGCTCGGCCAGCCAGGTGGCGACATCCGTCTCGGTGCGTCCGGCGGCGACGAGCTCGTCGATCCACACCGCGCGTGCGAGCTGCTCGAACGGAGACCCGTCTCCGGTGACGCTGAGCAGTTGGTAGGTGAGAACGGTGAGATCGGCGTCCGCAGCCGGATCATCCGAGGCGCGGTCCGGCTCCGGCACGAGGCCACGGGCGGTGCGCAGCCACTGCTCTCTGATGGTCAGGCTCGGCGTCAGCACGAGCGTGCGGCGTCCTTCGCGCGCTGCGAGCAGGAGGCCGAGGAGCGTCTTGCCGGAACCAGGAGGGGCGACGATGTGCCAGGGCCCGTCAGTGCCCGCGGAGATCCGCTCGAGCACCTCCGCCTGATACGTGCGCAGCACGCCGTCGAACGACCACGACAGCAGCGGTGCGGGCGTCGGCTCATCCATGGCCGTCCCAGTCTGTCAAAGGGGTGCCCCGAACATCGGCTAGACTGATCCACGGCTCTCCGCGTGGCGGCATCCAGGCCAATTCCCCCAGGGCGGAGACGCAGCAAGGGTAACCGGGCTCTGCTGGGTGCGCGGAGAGTCATTTCTCTTCTCGGGGGTGCTCGCCCAGCCGTCTCAGGGCATCGCCTGGAAGAATCGGCAGGTGACCACCGCCGCGCAGCCGTCCGGAACCCTCAGCCGCTTCCTCTCGCCGCTCGCCCTGTTGGCGCTCATGTGGGTCGTGCAGCTCGCCGATGCGATCCTCCCCGGATCCTTCTCGGGGTGGGGCATCCGTTCCTGGGATCCTTCCGGACTCCTCGGCATCCTCTTCGCGCCGCTGCTGCACTCGGGCTGGCCGCACCTGATCGGCAACTCGATCCCGTTCCTCGTGCTCGGCTGCATCGTCGCGGCCGAAGGCACGCGCCGCTTCTGGGCGGTGACCGGCGTGATCGCTGTGATCGGCGGCGTCGGCACCTGGATCGTCAACACCCCGGGGACTCTCACGGTCGGTGCGTCCGGCCTCGTGTTCGGGTACTTCGGCTACCTCGTGGCGCGGGTGTTCGCGCCTGGCCGTGTCTCGCACCGCATCCTGTACGCCGTGATCGCGCTGATCGTGATCGGGATCTATGGCGGCACGATGCTCGCCGGAGTCTTCGGCGTCAGTGCGGGGATCTCGTGGCAGGGGCACCTGTTCGGGGCGGTCGGCGGCGCGCTCGCCGCGTTCGTCGGACGACGGGGCGCTGTCGACCGCCGAGCCGGCTGACGCGGCGCCCACGATCCGGATGCTCCGCACATCAGGATCGTGCGGATGCTCTCCGTCCCCGGACGGCGCAAAGGAAGGGCCGCCTAAGCTGGAGTCGTGGCGCAGAGCATCTACATCACCTCGGCCGAAGGCCATACCGGCAAGTCGACGATCGCCCTCGGAGTGCTCGACGCACTGATGAGGGTCACCCCGCGCGTGGGGGTGTTCCGGCCGATCGCGCGCTCGGTCACCGAGCGCGACGAGATCCTCGAGCTGTTGCTCGCCCATGACGGCGTGCACCTCGACTACGACGACTGCGTGGGCGTGACCTACGACGACGTGCGCGACGATCCCGACCGCGCATTGGCGACGATCGTGGCCCGGTTCAAGGCCGTCGAAGCGCAGTGCGACGCGGTCGTCATCATCGGCAGCGACTACACCGATGTCGGCAGCCCCGCCGAACTCGGCTTCAACGCACGCATCGCCGCGAATCTCGCCGCACCCGTGCTCCTCGTGCTCTCCGGTCGCGACCAGCAGCGTCAGGCCGAGCAGCTCGGCACCACGACCGCCCGTCCGGCATCCGCCGTCGGACAGGTCGCCGCTCTCGCGCTGGCCGAGCTCGAGGCCGAGCGCGCAGAGCTCTTCGCGGTGATCGTCAACCGCGCAGACCGTGATGCGCTCCCCGAGATCTCCGCCTCCGTCGCCGCGGTTCGCCCCGATCGCAGCACGCCCGTCTGGGCGATCCCCGAAGACCGCACGCTCGTCGCTCCCTCGATCCGCGGCATCCTCTCGGCGGTGGACGGGCGCCTGCTGAAGGGCGATCCCGACCGGCTCGCCCGCGAGGCGCTGTCCATCGTCGTCGCCGGCATGTCGATGGTCAACGTGCTGCCGCGCATCACCGAGGAATCCGTCGTGGTGATCCCCGCTGATCGCACCGAGGTGCTGCTGGCGACCCTGCTGGCCGACGCCTCCGGTACGTTCCCACGCGTCGCCGGCATCATCCTCAACGGGCCGTTCCCGCTGCCGGAGCCGATCGTGCAGCTGCTCGACGGCTTCTCCTCGACGGTGCCGATCATCGCCACCGATCTCGGGACCTACGACACCGCGGTGCGCGTCATGGGTGCGCGAGGACGCATCTCTGTCGAGTCCCGCGGCCGCTACGACCGGGCGCTCGGGCTGTTCCAGTCGCACGTCGACGTGACCGAGCTCACCACTCAGCTGGGTCTCGCCGAGTCCCGCGTGGTGACGCCGCTCATGTTCGAGTACGCGCTCATCGAGCGCGCCAGGGCCGACCGTCGCCGGATCGTCCTGCCCGAGGGCGACGACGACCGCATCCTGCAGGCCGCAGCGACGCTGCTGGCACGCGACGTCGCCGACCTCACGATCCTCGGCGACGAGGCCGCGATCCGCGCACGATCCGTCGAACTGGGGGTCGACATCTCCGCGGCCCAGGTGCTGAGCCCCACCGATCCAGAGCTCGTCGCCCGCTTCGCCGAGGAGTGCGCGCGCCTGCGCGCGCACAAGGGCATCACCCTGGCCCAGGCCGCCGACACCGTCACCGACGTCTCGTACTTCGGCACGATGATGGTGCACCTCGGCCTTGCCGACGGCATGGTCTCCGGCGCCGCGCACACCACCGCGCACACGATCCGTCCGTCGTTCGAGATCATCAAGACCAAGCCGGGCGTGAACGTCGTCTCCAGCGTGTTCCTGATGGCGCTCGCCGACCGGGTGCTCGTCTACGGCGACTGCGCGGTGATCCCCGACCCCACCAGCGAACAGCTCGCCGACATCGCGATCTCGTCCGCGGCGACGGCGCGCCAGTTCGGCATCGATCCGCGGGTCGCGATGCTGTCGTACTCGACGGGGGAGTCCGGGTCGGGAGCCGACGTCGACAAGGTGCGAGCGGCGACCGCCCTTGTGCACGAGCGCGCACCCGAGCTGCTGGTCGAAGGGCCGATCCAGTACGACGCGGCCGCCGACGCCGCGGTCGCGAAGGCCAAGCTGCCCGGATCCGAGGTCGCCGGACGCGCCACGGTGTTCGTGTTCCCCGACCTGAACACCGGCAACAACACGTACAAGGCGGTGCAGCGTTCCGCCGGTGCCGTCGCGATCGGGCCGGTCCTGCAGGGGCTGAACAAGCCGATCAACGACCTGTCGCGCGGAGCGCTCGTCGACGACATCGTCAACACCGTGGCGATCACCGCCATCCAGGCGCAGGGAGAGACGGCATGAGCGCGATCCTCGTCATCAACAGCGGATCCTCGTCGCTGAAGTACAGCCTCATCGACGTCGAGCTCGGGCACGAGCTCGCGGCAGGCCTCGTCGAGCGCATCGGTCAGGAGACCAGCCCGGTGCAGCACAAGGTGCGCCCGGCACCGACGACGGGTGCCGCGCCCACGATGCTCGGCGCCACCTATGAGAGCGAGCGCCCGATCGCCGATCACCGCGCGGCGTTCGCGGTGATGCTCGAGCAGTTCGCCGAGCACGGGCCCTCGCTCGAGACGACCCCGCCCGCCGCCGTCGGGCACCGGGTGGTCCACGGAGGGGCGAGGTTCTTCGCGCCGACGCTGATCGACGCCGACGTTGAGCGCAACATCGACGAACTCGCGGTGCTCGCTCCGCTGCACAACCCGGCGAACCTCGCGGGCATCCGTGCAGCGCGTGCGGTGTTCGCCGACGTCCCGCATGTCGCCGTCTTCGACACCGCGTTCCACCAGACGCTTCCGGCTGCCGCATTCACCTACGCGATCGACGCCGAGCTCGCGCGCGAGCACCGCGTGCGCCGGTACGGCTTCCACGGCACCAGCCACCAGTTCGTGAGCGAGTCCGCCGCCGCGTTCCTCGGACGCGACCTCGCGGGGCTGCGGCAGCTGGTGTTCCACCTCGGCAACGGCGCATCGGTCACGGCGATCGACGGCGGACGTTCGGTGGAGACGTCGATGGGTCTCACCCCGCTCGAAGGTCTCGTCATGGGCACCCGCTCGGGGGACATCGATCCTGCCGCCCTGTTGCACCTCGCCCGCCGCGCGGGGTACTCGATCGACGAGCTCGACGCGCTGTTGAACTCCCGCAGCGGACTCAAGGGTCTCGCCGGTCGCAGCGACATGCGCGACATCCTCGCCGGGCGTGAGGCGGGGGAGGAGGCGTCGACGCTGGCGTTCGACGTCTACATCCACCGCCTGCGGGCCTACGCCGGCTCGTACATCGCCCAGCTCGGCGGCGTCGACGTGATCTCGTTCACCGCGGGCGTGGGCGAGAACGCCGCGGCGGTGCGCGCCGAGGCCATGGCGACGCTGGGCTTCGCGGGCGTCGAGATCGACCACGACCGCAACGCGGAGCGCGGACGCGGCATCCGTCGCATCTCCACCGATGACTCGCGCGTGACCGTGCTCGTGGTGCCGACGAACGAGGAGCTGCAGATCGCCCGGCAGACCGCGGAGCTGCTCTGACGGCGCTCGCGAACGTCGTCGAGTTCACGTGCACTCGCCGAGAGCACGACCTGTAGACGCGGATTTCGCGTGCACTCGCCGACCGCACGTGAAGTCGACGGCGTGGCGGGTGTGCAAGGGGGTTAACTCTGCCCTCGGACGGCACTACGCTGGCAGTCGTCCTCATTGGATGTGGCACGAGAGGTGCCGAACCCCCCTGTCCTTCTCCTGGAGGTTCCCGTGCCCGAAGATCTGCCCGACCTGATGACCGCCGAAGGCGTGCTGTTCGACCTCGACGGTGTGCTCACCCCGACCGCCGAAGTGCACATGCGCGCCTGGAAGTCGGTGTTCGACGAGGTGTTCGCCCGCTGGAGCATCGAGCCGCCGTACACCGACGCCGACTACTTCGACTACGTCGACGGCAAGAAGCGCTACGACGGCGTCGCCAGCCTCATGCACAGCCGCAACGTCGAGATCCCGTGGGGCACCGTCGACGACGATCCGGAGGCCGAGACCATCTGCGGCATCGGCAACCGCAAGAACGCCGCTTTCGCCGCCGCGCTCCGCGCCGAGGGCATCGCTCCCTATCCCGGATCGCTCGCCCTGGTGCAGCGCCTGCACGCCGCGGGCGTCCCGATCGGGGTCGTCTCGAGCTCGAAGAACGCCGAGGAGGTGCTCGGTGCCGCCGGCATCCGCTCCTACTTCCGCGTGGTCGTCGACGGCGTCGTCGCGGAGCGGGAGGGTCTCGCCTCCAAGCCCGCCGCCGACATGTTCCGTGCCGGCGCCGTGGCGCTGGGCGTCGACCCGCTGCGCAGCGTCGCGGTCGAGGACGCGACCTCCGGCGTCGCCTCGGCGGCCGCAGCCGGCTTCGCGACCGTCGTCGGCGTCGACCGCGGCGCCGGTGCCGAGGCCCTGCGCGCCGTCGGTGCGACCACCGTCGTAGACGACCTCGACGCCTTTCTGACGGATGCCGGACCGGCATCCGCTTCTTCCACCCCCGCAGCACCCTCCGACCCCGAGGAGAACGAGTGATCGACCGCGACCGCTTCCCCGTCGACCCCTGGCGCCTGATCGAGACGCGCTATTCAGAGGACGGGGTCGGTGAGACGCTGTTCGGCGTCGGCAACGGCTACCTGGGTCTGCGCGGCAACCACATCGAGGGCCGCGGCTCGCATGAGCACGGCACCTTCATCAACGGGCTGCACGAGACCTGGCCGATCCGTCACGCCGAGCAGGCCTACGGTTTCGCCGAGGTCGGCCAGACGATCGTCAACGCCCCCGATGCGAAGGTCATGCGCGTCTACGTCGACGACGAGCCCGTCTCGCTCGATGACGCCGATGTGCGCGAGTACCGTCGCACGCTCGACATGCGCACCGGCGTGCTCGAGCGCGTCGTCGTGTGGGAGACCCCCTCGGGCAAGCGCGTGCGCATGCGCGACGAGCGCATCGTGAGCTTCGAGGCGCGCCATCTGGCGATCCTGCGGCTCGAGGTGGTCGTGGAGAACTCCGACGCTCCTGTGACGATCAGCTGCCAGATTCTGAACCGGCAGGATGGCGCGGGGGTATACGCCGGCACCCCGGCCGAGGCCAAGGGCGGAGCAGGGTTCGACCCGCGCAAGGCCGAGAAGATCTCAGACGACCGCGTCCTCGAGCCGGCGGAGTACTGGCAGGACGGTCTGCGGTCTGCGCTGTCGTACCGCGTCGCGGCCTCGGGCATGACCGTCGCGGTCGTCGCCGACCACATCATCGAGACCGAGAACGAGTACACCGCGCGCACCCTCGTCGAGCCGGACATCGCGAAGAACGTCTTCCGCGTGCAGGCAAAGGCGGGAGTGCCGATCACGGTCACCAAGCTCGTCAGCTACCACACGTCGCGCGGCGTGCCCGCTCGTGAACTGGTCGACCGGTGCCGTCGCTCCCTCGACCGCGCGGCGCTCGAGGGCGTCAGCATCCAGTTCGCCCGGCAGGCCGAGTGGCTCGCCGCGTTCTGGGAGCGCAGCGACGTGCAGATCGGCGGTCACGACGACCTGCAGCAGGCGACCCGGTGGTGCCTGCTGCAGCTCGCCCAGGCATCCGCCCGCGCAGACGGCGTCGGCGTCGCGGCGAAGGGCGTCACCGGCTCCGGCTACAGCGGCCACTACTTCTGGGACACCGAGATCTACGTCCTGCCGTTCCTCACCTACACCTCGCCGCAGTGGGCGCGGAACGCGCTGCGCGCTCGGGTGCAGATGCTCCCGGCATCCCGTCGCCGTGCCGCCCAGCTCAACGAGGCCGGAGCGCTGTTCCCGTGGCGCACGATCAACGGCGAGGAGGCCTCGGCGTACTACGCCGCCGGCACCGCGCAGTACCACATCAACGCCGACGTGAGCTTCGCGCTCGGCAAGTATGTGCGGGCCACCGGCGACGAGGATTTCCTGCGCCGCGAGGGCGCCGACATCGCGATCGAGACGGCACGCCTGTGGGCGACACTGGGATTCTGGCGCAGCTCGCGGACGGATGCCGGGGAGGGCGTGTCGACGTTCCACATCCACGGCGTCACCGGGCCCGACGAGTACACCACGGTCGTGAACGACAACCTCTACACGAACGTCATGGCGCGCTACAACCTGCGCTACGCGGCGCGGATCGTGCGCGAGATCGCCGACACGCACCCCGAGGAGTACGAGCGGCTCGCCCAGCGCACCGGGCTCGGCGCCGACGAGGCGGCAGAGTGGGATCGCGCCGCCGAGGCGATGTTCATCCCGTACAGCCCCGGCCTCGGCATCCACCCGCAGGACTCGCTGTTCCTCGAGCGGGAGGTGTGGGACCTCGCGCACACGCCCGACTCGCAGCGCCCGTTGCTGCTGCACTTCCACCCGCTGGTGATCTACCGGTTCCAGGTGCTCAAGCAGGCGGACGTCGTGCTCGCCCTGTTCCTGCAGGGCAACCACTTCACGCCGGAGGAGAAGAAGGCCGACTTCGACTACTACGACCCGCTGACGACCGGTGACTCGACGCTGTCGGCCGTGGTGCAGTCGATCCTCGCGGCGGAGGTGGGCTATCAGGACCTCGCACTGGAGTACTTCGAGCAGTCGATCTACGTCGACCTGCACGACCTGCACCACAATGCGGCCGACGGCGTGCACGTCGCCTCGGCGGGTGGCGTCTGGACGGCCCTGGTCAGCGGCTTCGGCGGCATGCGCGACTACGCCGGAGAGCTGAGCTTCGACCCCCGGCTGCCCGCGGACTGGCCCTCGCTGTCGTACCGGTTGCAGTGGCAGGGATCGTCGCTGCAGATCACGCTCACGGCTGAGACGCTCACCGTCGAGGTGCGCTCCGGCGAGGCGGTCGCCTTCACGGTGCGCGGCGAGTCGTTCACGGCGTCGGTGTCGGATGCCGCGGTCGTCGCGCTCGCGGACCAGGGCCCGCGGATCCCGGGGCGGCCCACGCTGCGCCAGTTCGAAGACGCCCGACGAGACGACGGGACGCGGCTGTCGGCATCCGTGCCCGTGATCACGTCGGCGATCCCGATCGTCGACGCGGACTCGCTCGACTGACCCGATGACCGGAATGGTCGTCACCGCGGCGGTCATCCCCGCGGTGATCCTGCTGCTGTGCGCCGTGCTCGCGCGGTGGCGCTCTTCGAGGCGCCCGCCGTCGCTCGGCGTGTGGTTCGCGCCGCTTCCCGGTTCGTCCGTGCTGTACGACGCGCTGCTGTGGGGGCAGGATCGCCGGGCGATCTCGGCGGTCGTCGTGGATCTCGCTGTGAACCGGAAGATCCGGCTGATCGCCCAGGAGATCAAGGGCAAGCGCTCGACGATGGGCGCCGAGATCGTCGACGGCGCGCAGTTCACCGCAGACGAGTCCGCCGTGCTGCAGGCCCTGTTCGGTCCGGAGAACTCCCCTGGGCGGGTGCGGAAGTTCTCGAAGGACCGTGTCGCGCTCGCGAACCGACTCGAGCGCATCAGAGATGCAGCGGACGGACGCCTCGCCGATGCCGGCCTGATCCGGCGCGGCAAACGCCGCCTGCCTATCGTGCTGTTGTGGTTCTTCGGCGTCGGCGGTGTCATCGCGACGGCGCTGCTCGCGATCGCGGCTGCGGTGGAGGAGGACGACCTCGCCGCGGCGCTGGCGATCGGCTCTCTGCTCGCGGTGGTCGCCGCGCTGGCGATCACGCCGACCGCGTGGCGGCGCTTCCTGCCCGCATCCGACCCGCTGCGCGCGCATCTCGAGGGCATGCGCGAGTACATCGCTGTGGCCGAACGCGAACCGCTGCGATACCTGCAGTCGGTGCAGGGCGCGGAGCTCCGCGCGGACGTGGCCTCGGATGCCGAGCTGCAACGGTTCCTGCTGAACGAGCGTTTGCTGCCCTACGCAGTGATCTTCGGCGAGGAGAAGAGCTGGGCGCGCATGCTGCGGCTCGAAGGCGATGCGCTGTCGCGCTCCGAGGGGGTGATCGACGCGCTGGCGGGCATCAGCGATCTGCTCACGATCATCGAGCTGACCGGGGGCGCGATCGACCTCGTGCTGTCGCTCGGCGAGCTCTCCGACGGCGTCGGCGGACTCGTCGAGGGCATCGGTGGACTGCTCGACGGACTCTGATCGTTCGGGAGCTCCACAGGGGTGGATGCTCGAGGAGCTCGAGGAGCGAGTGTCCGTGGCACGCCGTAGGCTGTTCTGGTGACCACAGCCCTCTACCGCCGCTACCGGCCCGAGTCGTTCGGCGAGATGATCGGGCAGTCCCAGGTGACCGATCCGTTGATGACCGCGCTGCGCGGTGATCGGGTCGGTCACGCCTATCTGTTCTCCGGTCCGCGTGGCTGCGGCAAGACCACGTCCGCGCGCATCCTGGCCCGCTGCCTGAACTGCGCTGAGGGGCCGACCGACGTGCCATGCGGCACCTGCGACAGCTGCGTCGAGCTCTCGCGCGCCGGCGGCGGGTCGCTCGACGTCGTAGAGATCGACGCCGCGAGCCACAACGGCGTCGACGACGCGCGCGACCTGCGCGAACGCGCCACCTTCGCGCCCAGCCGCGACCGGTACAAGATCTTCATCCTCGACGAGGCGCACATGGTGACGCCGCAGGGGTTCAACGCCCTGCTCAAGCTCGTCGAGGAGCCGCCCGAGCACGTGAAGTTCATCTTCGCGACGACCGAGCCCGAGAAGGTGCTCGGCACGATCCGTTCGCGCACGCACCATTACCCGTTCCGGCTCGTCCCGCCCGCGGCCATGCTCGAGTACGTCGAGAAGCTGTGTGCCGAAGAGGGCGTGGTCGTGGAGCAGGGAGTGCTGCCGCTCGTCGTCCGTGCCGGCGGGGGGTCGCCGCGTGACACGCTGTCGCTGCTCGACCAGCTGATCGCCGGCTCCGACTCTCCTGCGGGCTCCGAGACGGTCACCGTCGCCTACGAGCGGGCGGTCGCGCTGCTCGGCTACACGCACGCGGCCGTGCTCGATGAGATCGTCGATGCGCTCGCCGCGGGCGATGCCGCAGCCGCGTTCCCCGCGATCGACAAGGTCGTGCAGACCGGTCAGGATCCTCGTCGGTTCGTCGACGATCTGCTCGAACGGCTGCGCGACCTCATCGTCATCGCCGCCGTCGGCGAGGGCGCGTCCGCGGTGCTCCGTGGAGTCGCCGAGGACGAGCTCGACCGCATGCGCGGCCAGGCCGCCGTGTTCGGCGCTGGGCGCCTGTCGCGCACGGCAGACATCGTGAGCGCTGCCCTCGATGACATGTCGGGCGCGACGTCGCCGCGTCTGCACCTCGAACTCCTCGTCGCCCGCGTGCTCGCCGGGGGAGCGGATGCCGCGGCTGCGGCCGCCGCGCCGACCTCCCGCCCCGCCGCTTCGACTCCTCCGGCCGCTGCGCCCGTGTCCCGCCCGGTCGCACAGTCTGCTTCCGCCGCGCAGTCCGCTCCGGTCACTGAGCGAGCGAGCGCGCCCGCGTCTCCGGTTGCGGAGCCCGCCGGTACGCCTGTCTCTCCGGTTGCGGAGCCCGCCGGTACCCCTGCCTCTCCGGTTGTCGAGTCCGCCAGCCCGTCCGCGACTCCGGTTGCTGAGCGAGCGAGCGCAGCGAGCGAGACGAAGCACGCCCCTACCGCGCCCGCGCCCGCAGAAGAGCGTGTGGCCGAGCAGACAGTCGCAGCGACCGAGTCTGCCGTCCCCGCACAGGCTCCCGCGCCGTCGGGGCCGGTCACCTTCGACCGGATCGTCGCATCCTGGCATGACGTCCTGACCCGGCTCGCCGACATCAGCCGCTCCTCGTGGCTGCTGGCGACCGCCGTGCAGCCGCTCGCCTACGACACCGACAGCGAGGTGCTCACGCTCGGATTCACGAGCCAGCACGACGTGCAGAAGTTCAAGGGGACGACTCCGGGCAACGGGCCGTCCGACCATCTGCGCACGGCGATCGAGAGCCAGCTCGGCGTCAAGGTCAAGTACCGTCCGGCTCCCCTGCCCGCGGGCGGGGCACCGCGTCAGCCCGCCTCGCCGGGCGTGCCGACAACCGACGCTCCTTCCGCATCGGAGCCTGCGTCAGCGAGGCCATCCCGCCCTCAGGTCCGCGCCGAGTCCTCGGCTCCCGTGACGGAGTGGGCGGTCGCGTCCATCCCGTCGTCGGATGCTGCCCCTCTCGGCGGCACCCCGACGGTTGCTGCATCGCCGTCGACCGTGGCCGCTCCCGACCGGGGCTCACGCCACCAGGACGATGCAGGCTCGCCCTCGCCGGAATCGGCCGGCGTCCCCGCAACCCCGGCGGGTGCCAGGGGCGTCGCCACGGTCGAGGCCCCTGCGGCCGCAGTTGCCGCGCAGCCCGGTGCGGCGCATGCTCCTGCCGCGCAGCTCTCCGCTCCGGCATCCCCATCCGCTGCACCGCGCGCCGACGACCCTCCGTTCCCGGACGAGCCGCCGCCCTACGACGACGAACCGCCCTACGATCCCTACGATGAGCCGGCTCCCGGCTCGGGATCGCCTTACGGCCGCGGCCCCGCCGGCACCGCGGCATCCGGATTCTCCGCAGCGGCATCGTCGGGCTCCGCATCGTCCGGTCCGGCACTGTCGGGCTCCGGATCGCCGCAGCCGGCAGCCGCGGCATCCGCTGCCCCCGAACCGCGGCGTCCGCAGGCCGCCGCACCGGTCGTCACCGAGCGCGCACCCGCAGGCGGAGTGCAGCGCTACGGCGAGGCCGTGATCCGACAGGTGCTCGGCGCGACTTTCGTGCGCGAAGAGCCCTACGAGCCCCCGACGAGGTTCAACTGATGTATGACGGCATCGTCCAGGAACTCATCGACGAGTTCGGCCGGCTTCCCGGCATCGGGCCCAAGTCGGCCCAGCGCATCGCGTTCCACATCCTGCAGACCCCGACGTTCGATGTCGCGCGGCTCTCGGAGCTGCTCACCGAGATCCGCGTCCGGGTGCGGTTCTGCGAGGTCTGCGGGAACGTCGCGGAGCAGGACCGCTGTGCGATCTGCCGCGATCCTCGCCGCAACCCCGAGCTCATCTGCGTGGTCGAGGACGCGAAGGACGTGGCAGCGATCGAGCGCACGCGGGAGTTCCGTGGTCTCTATCATGTGCTGGGTGGAGCGATCAGTCCCATCGCGGGCATCGGCCCCGATGACCTGCGCATCGCCCAGCTGATGAGCCGCCTCGCCGACGGCACCGTGCAGGAGGTCATCCTCGCGACGAACCCGAACCTCGAGGGCGAGGCCACGGCGAGCTACCTCAGCCGCCTGCTCACCTCGATGCAGATCACCGTGTCGCGTCTCGCCTCGGGCCTTCCCGTCGGCGGAGACCTCGAGTACGCCGACGAGGTCACCCTCGGTCGTGCCTTCGAAGGCCGGCGCGTGCTGTGAACGCGTCCGGAGCGTTCACCCGGCGAGGGTGGTTGCTCTTCGCCGCGATGTGCCTGCTCTGGGGCGTGCCGTATCTGCTCATCCGCATCGCCGTCGACTCCATCTCGCCGCCCGCGATCGTCGCCGGCCGCACGCTCATCGCGGCTCTCCTGCTGCTCCCGTTCGCGATCCGATCGGGCGCGCTGAAGGCCGCATGGAAGCAGTGGCCATGGGTGCTCGCGTTCGGACTCGTCGAGATGGCGGGGCCGTTCGTGCTTCTCGGGCATGCCGAGCAGACCCTCCACTCGGGTATGACGGGTCTGCTCGTCGCGACGGTCCCCCTGTTCGCCGCCCTGATCGCGCTCGGCGGCGGCGACCGCGGGGTGCTGCGCCCCGCACGCGCCATCGGTCTCGTCATCGGATTCATCGGAGTGGCGATCGTGGTCGCCGGTCCCGGTCTCTTCGGCGGCGAGGTGAGCCTGTTGGCCGCGGGGGAGATCCTGCTCGTGGCCGTGCTCTACGCGACCGCCCCGTTCATCGTCGCGCGCAAGCTCGCCGACGTGCCATCGATCGGCACCATAACGCTCTCGCTGCTGATGATCGGCATCCTGTACCTGCCGATCGCTGCGCTCACGCAGCACGAGGTGCCGACGGCGACCTCGGTCACCGCCCTCCTGGTGCTCGCCGTCGTCTGCACCGCCGTCGCCTTCCTCGCGTTCTTCGCGCTGATCCGCGAGGTCGGTCCGGTGCGAGCACCGCTGTTCACTTACGTGAACCCGGTCGTCGCGATCGTGCTCGGTGCGCTGGTGCTCGCCGAGCCGCTGACGCCGGGTCTGCTCATCGGCTTCCCGCTGATCATCGCCGGATGCTGGTTCGCCGCGACCGGCGGACGGCTGAGGCCACCGGCATCCGCTGTTCCCGATCTGTCCCCGGGCACACTTCCGCCCGCGCCCTGATCCTCTCGCCCGGGCCGTGGCCCTCTTGCCGGGCGCCGCTGCCGTCGACTTCACGTGCACTCGGCGAGTGCACGGCTTGTCGACGTCAAGTTCCCGTGCGCTCGGCGACTTCACGTGCACTCGACGCGGGACAGCGCGGGGCCACCCGTCACATGCGAAACGGGGCATACGAGCCTTCCGTAGAATGAGCGTGGGCGGATCCGCCCGACATCCCAGGGAGTGAACGTGGCCCTCATCGTGCAGAAGTACGGCGGCTCTTCCGTCGCCGACGCAGAGAGCATCAAGCGCGTCGCCAAGCGCATCGTCGACACCCGCCGCGCAGGGCACGACGTCGTCGTCGCCGTCAGCGCGATGGGCGACACCACCGACGAGCTGCTCGACCTCGCCAACGAGGTGGCTCCGATCCCTGCGCCGCGTGAGCTCGACATGCTGCTCTCCAGCGGAGAGCGGATCTCGATGGCGCTGCTCGCCATGGCCATCCACTCGATGGGTTTCGAGGCCCGGTCGTTCACCGGCAGTCAGGCCGGCATGATCACCGACTCGCAGCACGGCGCGGCACGCATCGTCGACGTCACGCCGGTGCGCCTGCGCGAAGCGCTCGACGAGGGCGCGATCGTCATCGTCGCCGGCTTCCAGGGCTTCAACCGCGACACCCGCGACATCACCACCCTCGGCCGCGGCGGATCCGACACCACCGCCGTCGCGCTGGCCGCGGCGCTCAAGGCCGACGTGTGCGAGATCTACAGCGACGTCGACGGCATCTTCACGTCGGACCCGCGCGTGATCCCCAAGGCGCAGAAGCTCGACCACATCTCCAGCGAGGAGATGCTCGAGCTCGCCGCCAACGGCGCCAAGGTGCTGTACATCCGCGCGGTCGAGTACGCACGCCGTCACGGCGTCCTGATCCACGCCCGCTCGACGTTCTCGTCGGCCGAGGGCACCTATGTTCTGGGCGAGGGCATGAAGAACCCCCGCGAATCCGAGGGAGAAGCCATGGAAGAGCCGATCGTCGCGGGAGTCGCCACTGACTTCGGACAGGCCAAGATCACCGTCGCGGGTGTCCCCGACGTTCCCGGCAAGGCCGCGGAGATCTTCAAGATCGTCGCCAAGTCGGGTGCGAACGTCGACATGATCGTGCAGAACGTGTCGGCGACGGGCCGCACCGACATCTCATTCACGGTTCCCAAGGCGGATGCTGCGGCGGCGCTCAAGTCGCTCGCCGCCGAGCAGACCGAGGTCGGCTTCCAGAACCTCGTGCACGACGACCAGATCGGCAAGCTCTCGGTCGTCGGCGCCGGCATGCGCACGCACTCCGGCGTCTCCGCCGTGCTGTTCGAGGCTCTCTCGGCCGGCGGCATCAACATCGAGATGATCTCGACCTCCGAGATCCGCATCTCGGTCGTACTCCGCGACGCCGACCTCGCCGAGGCCGCGCGCACCGTGCACACCGCGTACGGACTCGACGGCGACGTCGAGGCCACGGTTCACGCCGGCACCGGCCGCTGACCCCCCGGCCGACCGGTCACTGCGCCCGGCCGAGCGGTCCCGATCCGCTGACCCGGTCCCGATCCGCTGAAGGATCCGCGACTTCCATCGGCGCATCGTGACACCGTCGGCGAACCGTGACACCGATCCGCCACGGTAGACTCGCCGAAACCTGACATCGGCGCCAGGCGCGGCATCCGCATCCCGACGCCGCGCCTCGCGCTTCGCACGCAATACCGTACGACGCCAAGGAAGAACATGACCCGCATCTCCGACTCAGGACTCTCCGTCGCCATCGTGGGCGCCACCGGCCAGGTGGGCACCGTGATGCGCGAGATTCTCGCCGAGCGGGCGTTCCCGATCCGCGAACTGCGCCTGTTCTCGTCGGCCCGCTCCGCAGGAACCGCCATCGAGTTCGGTGGCGCGACCGTCATCGTCGAGGACGTCGAGAAGGCGGATGCCGAGGGCATCGACATCGCCCTCTTCTCGGCCGGCGCCACCGCGAGCCGTGCCTATGCGCCCCGCTTCGCAGAGGCCGGAGCTGTCGTCGTGGACAACTCGAGCGCATGGCGCAACGACCCCGAGGTCCCCCTCGTGGTGAGCGAGGTCAACCCGCACGCGATCGACGACCGTCCCAAGGGCATCATCGCGAACCCGAACTGCACGACGATGGCCGCGATGCCGGTGCTCAAGGTGCTCGACGCCGAAGCCGGTCTCGAGCGCCTCATCGTGTCGACCTATCAGGCCGTCTCCGGCTCAGGTCTCGCCGGTGCGCAGGAGCTCCTCGGCCAGGTCGAGGGCGTGCTCGCACAGGGTGACACCCTGCGTCTCGTGCACGACGGCTCGGCGATCGACTTCCCGCAGCCCGAGAAGTACGTCGCCCCGATCGCCTTCGATGTCATCCCGTTCGCGGGCAACCTCGTCGACGACGGCGACAACGAGACCGACGAGGAGAAGAAGCTCCGCAACGAGAGCCGCAAGATCCTCGAGCTGCCCGATCTGCGCGTCGCCGGCACCTGTGTGCGCGTCCCCGTCTTCACCGGGCACTCGCTGTCGATCCACGCCGAGTTCGCGAACGAGCTCACCCCCGCTCGCGCCACGGAGATCCTCGCGACCGCCCCCGGCGTCGCGCTCGAAGAGGTCCCGACCCCGCTGCAGGCCGCGGGTAAGGACCCGAGCTTCGTCGGCCGCATCCGCGCCGACCAGTCGGCTCCCGAGGGCAAGGGCCTCGTGCTGTTCATCAGCAATGACAACCTGCGCAAGGGTGCGGCGCTCAACGCCGTGCAGATCGCCGAGGTCCTCGCGGAGCGCCTCAGCGCCTGACCCTCCCGCTGATCGCCGCGGAGGTTTTGCGGTGGATGTGAACTTCTGCGGCCCGTTTCCTCGAAATGGGCCGCAGAAGTTCAATCCGGCCGCCGAAGTTGTGGCTTCGGCATCCGGTTTCGCCCCGTCGTGGATGATAGCCGCACGGCATCCCCGCGATCCGGAACCGGTCTCGCCGAGGGCTCCCGCATGGTCAGCGTGTCGGATGCCGCGAACTAGACTGTCCTGGTGACCGAAACAGTCGATGTCGTCCTGATCGGCGGTGGCATCATGAGCGCCACCCTGGGTACCCTCCTGCACGAGCTGCAGCCGGAGTGGAAGATCGTCGCATTCGAGCGACTCTCCGATGTGGCGCAGGAGTCCTCCAACCCCTGGAACAACGCCGGCACCGGTCACGCCGCGCTCTGCGAACTGAACTACATGCCGCAGCAGGGCGATGCGCCGCTCGACCCGGCGAAGGCGATCTCGATCAACGAGCAGTTCCAGCAGAGCCGCCAGTTCTGGTCGACGCTGGTCGAGAAGGGCGTGCTCGACGAGCCGTCGACGTTCATCAACGCCACGCCGCACATGACCTTCGTACGTGGTGAGAAGGATGTGGCGTACCTCAAGAAGCGCTACGAGGTGCTCAAGGAACAGCCCCTGTTCGAGGGCATCGAGTACAGCGAGGATTCGCGCGTCATCAACCAGTGGGCGCCCCTGCTCATGCAGCAGCGTCGCAAGGGCGAGCCCTTCGCCGCCACGCGGGTGCCCGCCGGCACCGACGTCGACTTCGGCGCGCTCACCCACCAGCTGTTCGACCATCTGAAGTCCTCGGGCGTCGACCTCCGTCTCAACCACGAGATCAAGAGCCTCAAGAAGCAGAAGGACGGCGGCTGGCTGCTGAACTTCCGCAACACCCTCGGGCACACCCCGAACCAGATCAAGGCGAAGTTCGTCTTCGTCGGTGCCGGCGGGTGGGCGCTCAAGCTGCTGCAGCGGTCGGGTATCGACGAGATCAAGGGGTACGGCGTCTTCCCGATCGGTGGACAGTTCCTGAAGACCTCGAACCCGAAGATCGTCGCCCAGCACAAGGCGAAGGTGTACTCGCAGGCGTCGGTCGGCGCGCCGCCGATGTCGGTGCCGCACCTCGACACCCGGGTGGTCGACGGTGAGGCTTCGCTGCTGTTCGGTCCGTTCGCTACCTTCAGCCCGAAGTTCCTCAAGAACGGGTCGATGCTCGACATCGTCACCCAGGTGCGCACCCACAACCTCTGGCCGATGCTGCGCGTCGCCTTCGCGAACCCCGACCTCATCACGTACCTCGTGAGCGAACTCCTCAAGAACCACCGCAAGAAGGTGCAGAGCCTCAGGACCTTCATGCCCACGGCGAAGGATGAGGACTGGACCCTCATCAACGCCGGCCAGCGTGCCCAGGTCATGAAGAAGGATGCCAAGAAGGGCGGCGTGCTGCAGTTCGGCACCGAGGTCGTCTCTTCGGCCGACGGATCCATCGCCGGTCTTCTCGGTGCTTCTCCGGGCGCATCGACCGCCGTGCCGATCATGCTCGACCTGCTGAAGAAGTGCTTCCCGAAGGAGTATGCGGGGTGGGAGCCGCAGCTGCGCGAGCTGATCCCCACGTTCGGAGAGAAGCTGAACGACGATGCAGCGCTCGCGGAGCGGTCGACGACCGCGACCGCCGAGGTCCTCGGCATCAACGCCTGATCTTCGACGTGGCGAAGCTCTACTTCCGCTACGGAGCGATGAACTCCGGCAAGTCGACGTCGCTGTTGCAGGCGGCGTACAACTACGAGGAGCGCGGTCAACACGTGCTGCTCGCGAAGCCGGCGATCGACACCAAGGGTGCGTCGGAGATCTCGAGTCGCCTCGGGATGACGCGCGAGGTCGACTTCCTCATCGGGGCGGCTGACGATGTGCGAGAGCTCTTCGCCGCGCACGACCGCGGCAAGGACATCGCCTGCCTGCTCATCGACGAGGCTCAGTTCCTGACCGCGGAGCAGGTCGACGATCTGTTCCGCATCGCCGTGGTTGAGGGCATCCCGGTGCTGGCCTACGGCATCCGCAACGACTTCCTCACGCACGCGTTCCCGGGCTCCGCTCGCCTGTTGGCGATCGCGCACTCGCTCGAGGAGCTGAAGACCATCTGCCGCTGCGGTCGCAAGGCCGTGTTCAACGGTCGTGTGATCGGCGGGCGCTTCGTCTTCGACGGCGATCAGGTCGCGATCGACGAGGGGGCCGAGGGCGCCCTCGCAGATGCGGTCGAGGTCACGACGTACGAGTCGCTGTGCGGCTCCTGCTACCTCGAAGAGTCCGGCGGACGCCTGGGCTGAGGCCCGCGTCTGTTCATAACTCCTTTTTCCCGGCTCCTGTTCGCGCGCACCGCGCGGACAGGACTCCTTTGTGTTCCCGCCGTCGAGGAGCTGTGGGCCGATCTTGCGTGGTCTGACCACACGCGGTACTGTGGTCAGACCACATAGCGGTGCCCCAGGATCACGAGGAGAGCGGATGCCGGAACAGCCCCGCGCCTGGCGCGTCGTGCTCGAGCACATCGAGCGCGACCTGCTCGACGGGCGCCTCGGCCCCGGAGACCGCCTGCCGTCGGAGCGCGACCTCTCCGCCGATCTCGGCGTCGGTCGATCGAGTGTCCGCGAGGCATTGCGGGTGCTCGAGGTCATGGGACTCATCCGCACCTCGACCGGATCGGGCCCGCAGGCCGGAGCGATCGTGATCGCGACGCCCAACGGCGGCATGTCGACGCTGCTGCGCCTACAGGTCGCCGCACACGGCTTCCCGCTCGACGACGTCGTGAAGACCCGTCTCGTGCTCGAGGACGCGGTCGTCGCGGCGCTCGCATCGGCATCGGACCGCGACACGACCGTGGCCCGGCGCGTGCTCGCCGCCATGGACGACGAGACGCTCACGGCGAGCGAGTTCCTCGCACTCGATGCACAGCTGCATCTGGCTCTCGCCGAGTCGAGCGGCAACACCGTGATCGCCGCGACCATGGCGGGGCTGCGCACCGCAATCGAGTCCTACGTCCTCGCCGGATCCGAGGCCATCGACGACTGGCAGGGGATGTCTGCGCGTCTCCGCGCCGAACATCACGCCATCGTCGATGCGATCGACAGGGGAGAGGCGGATGCCGCGCGCGCTCTCGTCCACCAGCACATCACCGGCTACTACGCCCACGTACCGGGTCTGAGACCCGCCGACTGAAGGAGCACCATGGTCCAGCGCCAGGTTCCCAATCCCGTCGAGCTCCTCGAGCTCATGAAGTTCAAGAAGCCCGATCTCAACGGCAAGCGCCGCCGTCTGCAGGGGGCCCTGACGATCGACGACCTCCGCACGATCGCCAAGCGCCGCACGCCCAAGGCGGCGTTCGACTACACCGACGGCGCCGCCGAAGGTGAGCTGTCGCTGACGCGTGCGCGCCAGGCGTTCCAGGACGTCGAGTTCCACCCCGGCATCCTCAAGCCCGCACCCGAGGTCGACACCACCGTCGATATCCTCGGCGGTCCCTCCGCGCTCCCGTTCGGGATCGCGCCGACGGGCTTCACGCGCCTCATGCAGACCGAGGGCGAGGTCGCCGGGGCCGGTGCCGCTGCGGCGGCGGGCATCCCGTTCACCCTTTCCACGCTCGGCACGACGTCGATCGAGGGCGTGAAGGCCGCGAACCCGCACGGGCGGAACTGGTTCCAGCTGTATGTCATGCGCGACCGCGAGATCTCCTACGAGCTCACCCGCCGTGCGGCGGCGGCCGGCTTCGACACCCTGCAGTTCACGGTCGACACCCCGGTCGCCGGCGCCCGCCTGCGCGACAAGCGCAACGGCTTCAGCATCCCGCCGCAGCTCACGCTGGGGACGATCGTCAACGCGATCCCTCGGCCGTGGTGGTGGTACGACTTCCTCACGACCCCGAAGCTCGAGTTCGCGTCGCTCAGCACCACGGGCGGCACCGTCGGCGAGCTGCTCGACGCGGCGATGGATCCGACCATCAGCTACGACGACCTCGCAGTGATCCGCGACATCTGGCCCGGGAAGATCCTCATCAAGGGCGTGCAGAACGTCGAGGACTCGGTGCGCCTGCGAGATGCCGGCGTCGACGGCGTCGTGCTCTCGAACCACGGCGGACGTCAGCTCGACCGTGCACCGATCCCGTTCCACTTGCTGCCCGAAGTGCGCAAGGCGGTCGGTGATGACTTCACCGTGATGATCGACACCGGCATCATGAACGGAGCCGACATCGTCGCCGCTGTGGCTCTCGGAGCCGATTTCACGCTGATCGGCCGCGCGTACCTCTACGGCCTGATGGCCGGAGGCCGTTCCGGTGTCGATCGCACGATCGAGATCCTCAAGACCGAGATCGAGCGCACCATGCGCCTGCTCGGGGTCTCGTCTCTGGCCGAGCTCGAGCCGGGCCACGTGACCCAGCTCACCCGCCTGGTGCCGGTCGCGCGTGCGGCTGCGGAGGCCCGCGTGTGATGTGAAGCCGGATGCGACTGAGGCCCCGCCGGGAAGCGGGGCCTCAGTCGTATCCGGGGCGGCTCAGAGCGTGGAGAGCAGGGCGTCGAGCTTGTCGGCGGTGTCCTCCCAGCCCTCGACCGCGACCGAGGGCACGCCGAGCGCGAGCACCGGGTAGTCGTTGCCGCCCTCGTCGAGACGATCTCCGTAGAAGAGCATGGAAGCGAGGGGGATGCCGGTGCGTTCGGCCAGCTCCGTCATGCCGTAGGCCTTGTCGATGCCCGCACGGGTGATGTCGATCGACGTCGAGCCTCCGGCACGCACTTCGAGTCCGGGCAGACGCGCGGCGACCGCATCGCGCAGCGCGAGACGCTTGGCGCCGGTCGGGTCCCAGTCGTGCTTGGCATCGACGGGCGCCTTCTGCCCGAGGGCGGAGAAGGTGATCTGCGAGCCGCGGTCCTCGAGGATGTCACCCCACGGCTTCTCCTCCCAGAGCCCCAGGCGAGATGCTTCTTCGCGCAGCGCTGTGAGTGCCGCAGTCTTCTCCTCGTCGGTCAGATCGTGGGCGTACAGCGGCACGAACTCGACGCCGTCGTGGCGCAGGTAGCGCGTGCCGCACGTGGGCAGCAGGTGCAGGCGAGCGAGGTCGGCGGCATCCGCGTCACCCAGCCGACTGACGACCTGGGACCGGAACTGCTGCTCGTTGCCGCCGGAGATGATGGCCACGTCGACCCGACGCAGTAGGGCGCGCAGCAGATCGGCGATGCGCGGATCGATCGCGCTCTTCGACGGCGCGAGCGTGTCGTCGAGGTCGAACGCGACGAGGGCGGGCGTGGTCATGGGGCCTCCTGGGCGAGTGCGGAGCGCGGAGAGCGCGGGGCGAACAGCAGAGTGCAGAGAAGCGCGACGACCACACCGAACGTGGCCCCGGTCGAATTGGCGATGACGTCCATCGCGGTCGCGGCGCGGTGGGAGAGCAGCAGGAGCTGCGACGTCTCGATCGCGATGGAGATCGCGGGGCCGACGAGCAGTGAGAGCAGCCACACCCGGCGGGGGAGCAGCAGGAACGCCAGGACGCCGATCGGAACGAAGACGAGCACATTGGCGAGGATCTCGAGCCGGGTGAAGTCGAGCGAGGTCCAGCCCAGTCGGTGCGCGCTGCGGAGGACGACGTCGAGCAGGTTCGGCATCCGCTCCTCCACCCGGACAGGGGTGAGGGTCAGGAACGCGATGCCGGCGAGGAACGGGATGCCGAGAAGGAGGGCGATGACGCGCGTACGCGGACGAGGGGAGGGGAGCAGAGAGCTCATCGGCCTTCCCTTCACGAGTCCGTGTACAGCGAGTCCGTGTACAGAGAAGGCCGCCCCTGAGGGCGGCCTTCCGGTGTTACTGGTCGGGGTGACAGGATTTGAACCTGCGACCTCTTCGTCCCGAACGAAGCGCGCTACCAAGCTGCGCCACACCCCGTTTTGCAACCCTCCGAGTCTACAAGACGACAGCGGGAAACGACGAATCGAGGCTCAGGAACGCGCAGTGAGCGTGAGCAGGGTCGCCTCCGGCCGGCAGGCGAAGCGCACCGGCGCGTAGATCGAATGCCCGCAGCCCGCGCTGACGTTCAGCGGCGCGGTGCGTCCTCCATGCGTCCACGTGCTGAGCCCCTTCGCCTGCTTCAGCGGGATGTCGCAGTTCGCGACCAGGGCGCCGAAGCCGGGGAGGCAGACCTGGCCGCCGTGGGTGTGCCCGCCGAAGATCGCATCGGCCTCGAGATCGAGGAAGCCGTTCAGCACCCGCTGGTACGGCGCGTGCGTCACGCCGATGACCGACGTGGCCTCCGGCCGCGGGCCGAGGTCGGCGATCGCCTCGGGGAGTTCATCCAGCCGATCCCAGTCGCGGTGCGCGTCGTTCACGCCGAAGAAGTCGATGGTGCTGCCGGCCACGTCGAGTCGTGCCGCCGTGTTGTTCAGATCCGTCCAACCGAGCTCGTCGGTGAAGAACGAGTCCATGGCGGCGGTGTCGAGGAGGGGCGCGGCCTGCTTCTTCTGCGACGGTCCGATGAAGTAGCGGAACGGGTTGCGCGGTGACGGCTCGGCGACGTCGTTGGAGCCGTGCACGAACACCCCCGGGATGCCGGCGAACGGCTCGAAGGCCCGGCGAATGCCGTCCAGGCCGTCGCGGTGGCCGAGGTTGTCGCCCGTGTTCACGATGAGGTCGGGCTTCAACTGGGCGAGAGATGCGAGCCAGTCCTGCTTGCGGTGCTGCCAGGGCGCCATGTGCGCGTCCGACAGGTGCAGCACGCGGAGGGGAGCGGAGCCAGGGGCGAGAGCGGATGCCGTCGCCTCACGCACAGTGAACAGGTAGCGCTCGATGCCGATGCCCCACACCGCGGCGGCAGCGCCGACGGCCCCCACCGCGCCGAGCGCGATGAGGGCCGGATGCGTCGATCGCGCCGACGTCATCAGCACATGATCCTGATCGTCGTGGCCTTGCTCGTCGCCGTCCCGGCTGCGGGGTCGGTGCTCGTCACCTTGGAGGTCGGCGGGTTGCACGAGTTGTCGAAAGCGATCGAGGTGAACCCCGCACCGAACAGCGTGTTCTGAGCATCCGATCTCGACTGGCCGATCACCCCGGCGGGCACCGTCGCGCCCTGACCGTTGCTGGGCGAGATCGTGACGGTCGTGCCGGTCGCGGCCTGGCCGGACGGATCCTGGGCGACCACGACGTCGGTGGGCTGGTCGCTGTCGACGGGTGCTCCGACGACGGCGGTGAACCCGGCATCCGTCAGCGTCGCAGTGGCCTGGTCGATCGTCTGGCCGACGACGTTCGGCACATCGGTCATCACCTGCTTGGTGAGGTTGTTGTCCGGCGGCGGGAAGTCGTCTCCGCCGTAGAGGGCGTTCGCCTGTGTCTGGACCGCCTTGGCGAGACCGTAGCGGATGTTGTTGAGAGGGGTGCCCTGATCGTTGCGGAAGCGTGTGAGCGACTCTCGACCCTGGATGTTCCCGACCCAGACAGCGGTCGTGACCTTGGTGCTCGATTCGATGAGCATCGTGTGCTCCTTCTCCGCCGTACCGGTCTTGCCGATCACCTGGATGCCGTCGTTCGGGCGGGCCTGGGCGCCGGTTCCACCCTCCATCACCGCACGGAGAGCATAAGCGGCGGTGTGGGCCACCTCGGGCGTGAGCACCTGGGAGCAGTTCGTCTGCGGCGGCTCCCGATCCTGACCGTCGCCTCCGACCACGCGGTCGATGGCCTTCGGCTCGCAGAACATGCCGTTGTTCGCGACGGCGGCGTAGGCGCCGGCCATCTGCAGCGGCGCGACGCTCTTGGAACCGAGCACGGAGGGGAAGGGCGCGTTCGGTGAGGTGTTGAACTCCGTGCCGCCGACCGTGATGTCATCGCCGTTGCCGTAGTGCACGCCGAGGCTCTTGGCGACCTCGTTGATGTCGCACAGATCGAGCTGCTGCGCCATTGCGAGGAAGCCGGTATTGAGCGACGATGCGGTGAACGAGCGCACGGTCCCGATGGATCCGCCGCCGTTGCCGAAGTTGTTGATCTTCGTCTTGTTCGGCACCGTGTCGCCGCAGATCTTGAACGGGCTGTAGGTCTTGATCCGGCCGTCGAGCACCTGGTTCACGGAGTGGCCGGTGTTGAGCCACTCCAGCAGTGTGAAGAGCTTGTACGTCGATCCGGTCTCGAATCCGAATGTGCTGCCGTTGTGTGCACGGTCGGCAGCGAACACCTGGGAGGTCTGACCGGCATTGATGTCGGCGGTCGCCGTCTCATTGAACTGGGTGTTCTGCGCCATCGCGAGGATGCGCCCCGTCGTCGCTTCGATCGACACCGCAGTCCCGCCGACCTGGATACCGGGGATCGTCTGGGGGACCCGCGAGTGGACCTCGTCGAGCGCCGTCTGCTGCAGACGCATGTCGAGCGTCGTGTAGATCTGCAGTCCGCCCCGGCGCAGGTTCGCGCTGCGCTCGGACGGGGTGTCCCCGAAGGCTGTGTCGCTCTCGATGACCGACTTCACGTACGAGCAGAAGTACGCGTTGTCGCCCGCCGTGCTGCAGCCCTGTTGAACGTCGTGGATCGCGGGGGTGATCGGCGTCGCATAGGCCTCGTCGTGCTGGGCCTGGGTGATCTTGCCGTCGATCAGCATCCGCTCGAGAACGTAGTTGCGCCGTTCCAGAGTGTCGGCGTAGCCGTCGGCCGCGCTGTTGTGCGCGACGCCGTCCTTGGTTGTGTAGGTGCCGTCGGGGAGGTCGATCCGCAGACGGTTCGGCTCCTGCACCATGCCGGCGATGGTCGCGGCCTGAGCGACCGTGAGGTTCGAGGCGGACGTCGAGAAGTAGCGGTTAGCTGCGGCTTCGACGCCGTAGACGGTGCCGCCGAAGCTCGAGATGTTGAGGTAGCCGAGCAGGATCTCGTTCTTCGAGTAGTCCTTCTCGATCTTGAGCGCGTAGCGCATCTCCTGCAGCTTGCGCTCGATGCCCGCGGTGCCGGTGGCGACCGCCGCGTCGAGGAAGCACTGCTGCACCTGTTCGGCGTAGTCCTCGGCGGCGGTGTCGACGTTCTGCTCGCACTCCTGCACCTGCACGTTCTTCACGTACTGCTGGGTGATGGTCGATGCACCGCGGTCGTCGAGGCCGGCGACGTTCTCTACGGCCGCCTTGATGGTCGCGCCGAGGTTCACGCCGCCGTGCGTGTAGAAGTTCTTGTCCTCGCTGGACAGGATCGCGTCGTACATCACGGGGGCGATCTGGTCGTAGTTCACCGGGATGCGGTTCTGCTCGTAGAACGACGCGAGGACGAAGGGGTTGCCGTCTGCCCCGGTCGCCCAAATGGTGGACTGCTCCATGGGAGTGCCCACCTTCAGGTTCTCGGGGAGTTCCTCGAACAGGGAGAAGGCCTTGGTTCCGGAGATACCCGCCATGGCCAGCACGGGAGTCACGCTGGCTGCGACGAGGAGGCCGGCGACCGCGCTGAGCCCGACGAGGCCCAGAAGGCCGCCGAGCACGCCTTTCACCGTGCGATTCTTTTGAGGCATACGCTTGATCGTAGGGGAGTTCCCTGAATACCGCCTTTGATGCATCTGCATGCGGATGCCGCCTGGACAAGGAGTGCCATGACCACGTGGGAGTACCTCACCACCCCGCTGCTGATCCATAACACGGCAGCGATCCTCAACAACTGGGGCAAGCAGGGATGGGAACTGGTGCAGGTCGTCCAGGGGCCCGAGGGCGGACTCGTGGCGTACTTCAAGCGTCCGGTGACTGCTGACGGTTCGGCGAACGCCGGCCTCGCCGCTGCCGCCGAGGCTGCTCGTCAGTTCGAGGGAGGTGCGGCATGAGCATCTCCGCCCGCCTCGCCGAGCTCGGCATCGAACTGCCTGCCGTCGCCGCTCCCGTCGCCGCGTACGTGCCCGCCGTGGTGCACGGCGGCCTCGTCTACACCTCGGGCCAGCTGCCCTTCACCGCGGGTGCGCTGCCCGCGACCGGAAAGGTCGGCGCGGCGGTCGACGCCAACGACGCGAAGGGCTACGCCCGCACCTGCGCGCTGAACGCCCTCGCTGCGGCAGCGGATGCCGCGGGCGGAGTCGACCGCATCGCCGGCGTCCTGCGCGTGGGCGGCTTCGTCGCCTCGGTCCCGGAGTTCTCCGGCCAGCCCGGTGTGATCAACGGTGCGAGCGAGGTGCTCGGCGAGATCTTCGGAGACGCCGGCCGTCACGCGCGCGCCGCCGTCGGTGTTCCCGTGCTGCCGCTCGACAGCCCCGTCGAGGTCGAGGTCACCTTCATCCTCGCCTGAGCTCCTGCTTCGGCATCCGCCCAGCGTTCGCTCCGGCATCCGCCCGGCGTTCGCTCCGGCATCCGCTGAGAGATCGAAAATGCGCCTCCCGAAGCCTCGGGAGGCGCATTTTCCATCTATCGTCCGAAGCGGATGCGGGCCTACTTCACCTGGGCCGAGATGATGCTCATGACGGCCGTGTCCGCGAGGGTCGTAGTGTCGCCGACCTCCCGGCCTTCCGCGACATCACGCAGCAGGCGGCGCATGATCTTGCCCGAGCGGGTCTTCGGCAGCTCGCCGACGATGTAGACGTCGCGCGGTCGCGCGATCGCGCCGATCTGCTCCCCGACCCACAGCCGCAGCTGCTGGGCGAGTCCTGCGGGGTCGTGCTCGCGCAGGTAGTTCTCGCGGATAATGACGAAGGCGACGACCGCCTGGCCCGTCGTCTCATCGGATGCTCCGACGACGGCGGCCTCGGCGGTCGCCTCGTGCGCCACGAGCGACGACTCGATTTCGGCCGTCGACAGGCGGTGTCCCGACACGTTCATCACGTCGTCGACGCGACCGAGCAGCCAGAGGTCGCCGTCGGCGTCGAGACGCGCTCCGTCGCCGGCGAAGTAGTAGCCCTTGTCCTCGAACTTCTCCCAGTACGTCTCGCGGTAGCGCTCCGGGTCTCCCCAGATGCCGCGGAGCATGCTGGGCCACGGTTCGGTGATCACGAGCAGACCGCCGTTGCCGTTGCCGACCTCGGCACCTGCGTCATCGACGACATCGATGGAGATGCCGGGCAGCGGCACCTGGGCGGATCCGGGCTTGGTCGCGGTGACGCCGGGCAGGGCCGACACCATGATCGCGCCGGTCTCGGTCTGCCACCAGGTGTCGACGATCGGGGTCTTCCCGGCACCGATCACGTCGCGATACCAGATCCAGGCCTCGGGGTTGATGGGTTCGCCGACCGAGCCGAGGACGCGGAGCGAGGAGAGGTCGAACTTCGCCGGGATCGCCCGGCCGATCTTCATGAACGATCGGATGGCGGTCGGAGCGGTGTAGAAGATGGACACCTTGTACTTCTCGATGATCTCCCACCAGCGACCGGGGTGCGGAGCATCCGGAGTCCCCTCGTAGAGGACCTGGGTAGCCCCGTTCGCGAGCGGCCCGTAGGTGACGTAGGTGTGCCCGGTGATCCAGCCGACGTCGGCAGTACACCAGTACACGTCGGTGTCGGGATGCAGATCGAACACGTTCTTGTGCGTGTAGGCGGCCTGCGTGAGGTAACCACCCGACGTGTGCAGAATGCCCTTCGGCTTGCCGGTCGTCCCCGAGGTGTACAGGATGAACAGCGGATTCTCGGCCGGGAAGGCCTGCGCGGTGTGCTCAGCGGATGCCGTGGGCACGACCTCGTGCCACCACAGATCGCGCTCGTCGTCCCAGTCGACGTCGTTGCCGCCGCGCTTCACGACGAGGACGTGTTCGACGGTCTGCTGCTCGCCGTCGCCGCGATCGGCGAGGGCCTGGTCGACGGCAGGCTTCAGAGCCGAGACACGGCCCTTGCGATAGCCGCCGTCGGCCGTGATGACGAGCTTCGCTCCGGCGTCGTCGATGCGTGATCTCAGGCTGTCGGCGCTGAACCCGCCGAACACCACCGAATGGATCGCGCCGAGGCGTGCGACTGCGAGCATCGAAGCGACGGCCTCGGGGATCATCGGCAGGTAGATCGCGACACGGTCACCCTGGCCGATGCCGAGACCCTCGAGCACATTGGCGACGCGTTTGACCTCATCGGTGAGCTCGGCGTAAGTGATCGTGCGCGAGTCGCCGGGTTCGCCCTCCCAGTGCAGCGCGACCCGAGCGCCATGGCCTGCTTCCACGTGGCGATCGAGGCAGTTGTAGGCGACGTTCAGCTCGCCATCGGCGAACCACTTCGCGAACGGCGGGGTCGACCAGTCGAGCACCTCGCTGAACGGGGTATGCCAGTGCACGAGGTCGCGGGACTGCTCCGCCCAGAACCCCTCGCGGTCGGCGGATGCTCTCGCGTAGAGATCCGGAGACGCGATCGCCTGCGAGACGAACTCAGGGGACGGTGAGAACGTGCGGGTCTCATCGAGGAGATGATCGATCTGGCTGCTCATCTTCAGGCGCTCCTTCGCGGCGATGTGGTCGAGCTCGACGGGTCTCGGCGGCGAGATCGCGTCATGCCGAATCTAAACCCGGCCACCGACACCGCATACTGCCGAAAGTGAGTAGTCGGACAGGTTTTGTCAGGACGGCTGCCTTGCGTACACTCGACCACAGCCGAAAATCTCATTCCGGCCTTGGCGTGCCCGATTCCCCCGATCGCGGGCCCGCCCCGGGCGGCATCTCGTTCCCCCCGCGAGATGCCGCCCTTCGGCATTCCGGCGTGTTCGCCGGGCGCGTGCGGCGCGAGGATCTCGACGAGCCGCGCTCTGCACCGCGTGGCTTCTCGACGAGTTGTGCACAGCTCGTGGGGATCCGCCGTCGAGGCCGGTTCCCGAGGGGGCCCTCGCGCCTACCGTCGGGGCATGACCGAATCCTTCGTGATCCGACCCCGGAGCGGTACCCCCGCCGCCCCGGGGACGACCCCGCCCGCGGCGGTGCCGCTTGTCGTCGATCCGGCGTTCGGTCCGCTCGCGGTGCACTGCGCGGATGACGCGGTCACCGATCTCTTCGTGAACGGCACAGCGGGGCTGTTCGTCGACCGCGGACAGGGAGCCGAGCCGGTCGCGGAGTGGGCCGCCTCCGAGCGTGAAGTCCGCGATCTCGCCGTCGCCCTCGTCGGCCTCGGCGGAAGGCACCTCGACGATCAAGCGCCCTGCGTCGATGTGCGGCTCGCCTCCGGAATCCGCGTGCATGCCGTCCTCTCACCCGTCGCCGCATCCGGAACGGCGCTGTCGATTCGCATTCCGAGAGTGCGGGCCGCCGATCTCGACGCCCTGGCGGCGCTCGGCGCGTTCGATGCCCGGCAGCAGGCGTGGCTCGAGCAGCTGGTAGCGGAGCGAGCGAACATCCTCATCACCGGCGGCACGGGGACGGGCAAGACGACGCTGCTCTCCGCGCTGCTGTCCGCGGTCTCGGCGACCGAACGGATCGTGACGATCGAGGACGTCGCAGAGCTTCAGCCCCGGCATCCGCATCACGTGGCGCTCGAAGCGCGGCAATCCAATCTCGAAGGTGCCGGCGGCATCACCCTGGCCCGGCTGGTGCGGGAATCGTTGCGGATGCGCCCTGATCGGCTCGTCGTGGGGGAGTGCCGCGGAGAAGAGGTTCGCGAGCTGCTCACCGCGCTCAACACGGGCCATGACGGCGGTGCGGGAACGCTGCACGCGAGCGGCCTTCGAGACGTACCTGCGCGGCTTGAAGCACTCGGCGCACTGGCCGGCATGGACGCGACGGCTCTCGCCCGCCAGGCCGTCAGTGCGTTCACGGTCGTGCTCCATCTCGCTCGCGACCCTGGCGGACGCAGGCGCATCGCCCAGGCAGGGACGTTCGGGCTCGTCGCCGACCGGCTGAGCATCGAGGAGGTGCGGCCATGGTGAGCCTGCGCCGCCGCCGCGCCGAGGCGACGGGCGGTGCGGATGCCGCGACCTCGGTGCAGACTCTGGCCGTGCTCCTGCAGGCAGGGGCGGTACCGCTCGTCGCCTGGCGGCACCTCGCCGAGACCGGGGACCCGCACGCCGCGGCGATCGTCGCCCGCGCCGAGGACGGTGCGCCCCTGGTCGCTGCGATCGAGGCGGAGGGCGGTGCGTGGGTCGATCTCGCTGCGGCCTGGGAGGTCGCGACGACCGTGGGGGCTCCGCTGGCAGAAGTGCTGCGCATGATCGCCGAGTCTCTGCGCGATGCCGCCTCGGCCGCCGATGACGTGCGCATCGCGCTCGCCGAGCCGGCGGGGACCGCACGGCTGCTGTTGTGGATGCCGCTCGCCGGGCTTCTGCTGGGCTTCGCGCTCGGGTTCGACACGCTCGGCGTGATCGTCGGAACCCCGATGGGGGCCACGTGTGTGGTGCTCGGGATGCTTCTCGTCCTTGCTGCGCGGCTATGGACGCGCCGCCTGCTGCGGCGTGCAGAGGCCGCGCCGGGAACCCCAGGCATGCAGGCGGAACTCGTCGCTGTGGCGCTCTCCGGAGGAGCGTCGGTCGAGCGGGCGCTGCAGCTGGTGGCCGACACGCGGGCTTCGCATCTCGGGGCGGCCGACAGAGTGCGCACCGTGCTCGACCTCTCCCGAGCGGCGGGCGTCCCGGCGGGAGAGCTCCTTCGAGCATCCGCCGCGCAGGATCGGCACACGTCGCGGATCGACGGACGATTGCGCGCGGCGAAGCTCTCGACCCGGCTGCTCATCCCGCTCGGAGTCTGCACGCTCCCCGCATTCCTCCTCCTCGGCGTCGCGCCGCTCCTGCTGAGCGTGCTGTCGTCGACGCCGCTGCCGATCTGACCCGACCTCTTGATACCGACCACGTAAGAGAACCGACCACCACGAGAAAGAAGGACCATCATGACCACTCTTCCCCCGCTGACCCGCCGCCGCGCGGCCACGCTGTTCGGAGACGACTCCGGCGCCGCGACCGCGGAGTACGCGATCACGACCATGGCCGCCGTCGCCTTCGCGGGCCTCTTGGTCGTGATCATGCGTTCCGATGAGGTGCGCGGCATCCTCACCGACCTCGTGCGGCGCGCTCTCACGGTGTCGTGATGCGCCGCCCGCATCTCGGTGACGACCGCGGCTCCGCGGCGGCAGAGCTCGCCATCGCCCTGCCCGCGGTGCTGCTCGCGCTCCTGCTCGGAGCGGGTGCTCTGGGCGCAGCGGCGCGTCAGGTCTCGCTGCAGGATGCTGCGGCCGACGCCGCCCGGCTGCTGGGCCGGGGTGAGGGCCTCGGGCCCGCGCAGAGCGCGGTGTCCGCGGCCGTGCCCGGCGCCTCGCTGTCTAGCTCGGCATCCGGAGATCTGGTCTGCGCGACTGCCAGCGCCGATGTCAGGGTGGGCACCCTGCTCACCCTTCCGATCCGCGCGTCCAGTTGCGCTCTGAGCGGAGGCCTGTGATGGTGCCGCCGCGCGAGGACGAGGCGGGCGCGCCGAAGATCCGACCGTTCCCGAGGTCGGGCTGATGGCCGGCTCCGCGCTCGCCGCTGGCATCCTCGCGGTCGCCGCCGCGCTCTCGATCGGATTCGCCGCGGTCGGTGGGGCCGCCGTCACCGCCCAGCGCGCGGCCGGTGCGGCGGATGCCGCCGCACTGGCCGCTGCCGACGCCGCGAGCGGAGCCGTCGCCACCGGTGACGATCCCTGCGCGCTGGCGGCCAGAGTGGCCGCGGCGGCAGGCGCGACGCTCACAGGATGCGCCCTCGAAGGCTTCGTGGCATCCGTCCAGGTCGAGGCGGCGTACGCTGGACTCGCTGCCGTCTCCCGAGCCCGAGCAGGGCCACCCGAGGGGAAATGACGGCGGAACGTACACGGATCCCTGCGACGAACCCCTCGCAGCGGTGTGTATGGTGTGCTTCGAAGAAAGGACGCACCCTTGGCTGCAGGCAAGAAGCTCGTCATCGTCGAGTCCCCGACGAAGATGAGGTCTATCCAGGGATACCTCGGCGACGGTTATGAGGTGCTCAGCTCGGTCGGTCACATCCGTGACCTCGCCGACAAGAAGGACATCCCTGCCGAGGACAAGCAGGCGTATGGGAAGTACTCGATCGACGTCGACAACGACTTCGACCCCTACTACGTGGTGTCCGATCGTAAGACGAAGACGGTCGCCGAGATCAAGCGAGCTCTGAAGACGGCGGACGAGCTCCTGCTCGCCACCGATGAAGACCGTGAGGGCGAGGCCATCGCCTGGCACCTGCTCGACACTCTCAAGCCGAAGGTCCCCGTCAAGCGGATGGTCTTCCACGAGATCACCAAGGACGCGATCCAGGCGGCCGTCGGCAACACCCGCGAGCTCGACACCGCACTCGTCGACGCGCAGGAGACGCGCCGCATCGTCGACCGGCTCTACGGCTGGGACGTGTCGCCGGTGCTCTGGTACAAGGTCAAGACCGGCCTCTCCGCCGGACGTGTGCAGTCCGCGGCGACCCGCATGATCGTCGACCGCGAGCGTGAGCGCATGGCCTTCGTGTCGGCGGACTACTGGGACGTCGAGGCGCTGGCGACCTCGACCTCCGGGTTCAAAGTGCGCCTCGTGCGCGTCGACGGCGGACAGCTCGCTCGCGGTACCGACTTCGACGATCTCGGAAAGCTCAAGAAGGCCGTCGTCGTCCTCGACGAGAAGAAGGCCGCCGCCCTGGCCGCAGCGGTCGAGTCCGCAGGGGTCGGCACGGTCACCAAGGTCGAAGCGAAGCCGGGAACCCGCAGCCCCTACGCGCCCTTCACGACCTCGACCATGCAGCAGGAGGCCGGACGCAAGCTCTCGATGAGCGCGAAGCAGGCGATGAGCGCCGCCCAGCGACTCTACGAGAAGGGGTACATCACCTATATGCGCACCGACTCCACGGCGCTGAGCACCCAGGCGGTGCAGGCGGCGCGGAGCCAGGCCGTCGCTCTCTACGGCGACAGCGCGGTGCCCCTGAAGCCCCGCGTCTACAAGTCCAAGAGCAAGAACGCGCAGGAGGCCCATGAGGCCATCCGCCCGTCCGGTGAGAACTTCCGCACGCCGGCATCCGTCTCCTCCCAGCTCGACCGCGAAGAGCTGCGTCTCTACGACCTGATCTGGAAGCGCACCGTCGCCAGCCAGATGGCTGACGCGAAGTACGAGACCACCACCGTCACGCTCTCGGTCGATGCCGACGGCCAGAACGCCGAGTTCACGGCATCCGGCACCGTCTACACCTTCAAGGGCTTCCTCGAGGCCTATGAAGAGGGTCGCGATGAGAAGCGCAACTCGCAGGACAACTCCGACGACCAGTCGCTGCCGGCCGTGACCGTCGGCGACGCGCTGAAGATGTCGGATGCCGAGGCCAAGGGGCACCGCACCACGCCGAAGCCCCGCTACACCGAGGCCTCGCTCGTCAAGGCGCTCGAGGAGCACGGCATCGGGCGTCCCTCGACCTTCGCGAGCATCATCGGCACCGTGATCGACCGCGGCTACGCGACCAAGCGCGGCCAGGCATTGGTGCCGACCTGGCTCGCGTTCAGCGTCGTCCGGCTGCTCGAGGAGCACTTCGCCGATCTCATCGACTACGACTTCACGGCAGCGCTCGAGGACGACCTCGACGCCATCGCCCGCGGCGAGCAGAAGCGCGTCGAGTGGCTGAAGTCCTTCTACTACGGCACCGACTCGCAGGTGGGTCTGCGCCAGGTCGTCGACAACCTCGGCGAGATCGACGCGCGCGCACTCAACTCCACACGGATCACCGACACGGCGACGCTGCGCTTCGGCAAATACGGGCCCTACCTCGAGGTCGCAGACCCCGCGAACCCCGATGCCAAGCCGCGCATCGTGAACGTCCCCGAAGATCTCGCGCCCGACGAGCTCACGGCTGAGAAGGCCACCGAGCTCATCGAGGCTCCCGTCGCCGGCGACCGCGTCCTCGGCGAGAACCCCGAGAACGGCAAGATCATCGTCGTGAAGGACGGTCGATTCGGGCCGTACGTGCAGGAGAACGACCCTGTGACCGACGACGCATCCGTCGACACGGCGACCGGTGAGGTCGTCGAGGCTCCCAAGCCCACACGGGGCAAGAGCGCGAAGAAGGAGGCGGCACCCAAGCCGCGCACCGGATCGCTGTTCCGCTCGATGTCGGTCGAGACGATCGATCTCGACACCGCGCTGCAGCTGCTGAGCCTTCCCCGCGTCGTCGGCACCGACCCCGAATCGGGCGAGGAGATCACTGCGCAGAACGGACGCTACGGGCCGTACCTCAAGAAGGGCACGGACTCCCGCTCGCTCGAGAGCGAATCGCAGATCTTCGACGTCACCCTCGAGCAGGCCCTCGCGATCTACGCGCAGCCGAAGTACGGTGCGGGCTCGCGCCGAGCGTCCAGCGCGCTCGCCGAGTTCGACGCCGACCCGGTGAGCGGCAAGCCGATCCGCATCCGTGACGGTCGCTTCGGCGCATACGTCACCGACAGTGAGACGAACGTCACCATCCCGCGCGGACAGAAGGTCGAAGACATCACGTTCGAGATCGCCGTGCAGATGCTCGCCGACAAGCGCGCCAAGGGCCCCGCTCCCAAGCGCGGCGCCAAGAAGGCACCCGCAAAGAAGGCGACGGCTGCCAAGGCCCCCGCGAAGAAGACCGCCGCGAAAGCGCCGGCCAAGAAAGCGCCGACCAAGACGGATGCCGAGAAGGCCGCCGCCCGCTCGGCCGCAGCGAAGAAGGCCGCTGCCACGCGCGCCGCGAACGCCGCAGCCAAGGCGAAGGCAGGCTCGTGACCTCACGCCGCGGGGTGTGGATCACTCTCGAAGGCGGTGACGGCTCGGGCAAGACGACCCAGTCGAACCTGCTCAACGAGTGGCTGACGGGTGCCGGACGAACGGTTGTGCGCACCCGCGAGCCCGGCGGCTCCGAGGTCGGCGAACTCATCCGGAACATCGTTCTGCATCATCGCGGCGACATCGCCCCACGCGCGGAGGCGCTGCTGTACGCAGCCGATCGCGCGCATCACGTCGCCACCGTCGTGCAGCCGGCGCTCGACCGCGGCGAGATCGTCCTCCAGGACCGCTACCTCGACTCCTCCGTCGCGTACCAGGGCGCGGGCCGCGTGCTCGACGGCACCGAGATCCGCGATCTGTCGCTCTGGGCGGCCGAGGGGGCGCTGCCCGACCTCACGCTTCTGCTCGACCTCGACCCCGTCGCGGCTCGGGCGCGGCTCGATTCCGACGACAAGCCGTTCGACCGGCTCGAAGCCGAGAAGACCGAGTTCCATACCCGCGTCCGCGAGGCGTACCTCGCCCTCGCCGCGGCAGAACCCGAGCGCTTCCTCGTGCTCGACGCTGCCGAAGCGCCGGAACAGATCGCTGCGAGAATCCGCGCACGGGTGGAGCAGCTCCTCGCGGCATAGCCCCCCCCCGAGGGAATGGTGGCTGCTGAGACCGACGAGTTCGCACGACATGGACGCCCTGCTCGTCGGTCTCGAGTAGAACCGTCTGTCTCGAGTAGAACCGTCTGTCAGGGGGCTCGCGACCGTCGGACAGAGTGCTCATGACCGCGGTCACGGACGCGAGCGCGCGGCGTAGCCGGGACGCCCTGTCGGAACCGCACGTTACGCTGAAGGCATGCCTCAGACCGTCGCCGCCGATTTCCCCTGGGGCGACGTCTGGGGGCAGGACGCCGCCGTCGAGACGCTGCGATCCGCGGCATCCGATCCGGCGTCTCTCGCGCACGCGTGGCTGATCACCGGTCCTCCGGGATCCGGACGTTCGACCCTCGCCTACGCATTCGCCGCGGCCCTCGTCGCCGACGGCGCCCACGACGAGGCGACCATGCGGCAGGTGCTCGCCGGCACCCACCCCGACGTCACGGCCCTGCGCACCGACAAGGTGATCATCACGATCGCCGAGGCCCGTTCCCTGGTCGAGCGCTCGTACTTCGCTCCCTCTGCAGGGCGGTACCGGGTGCTCGTGGTCGAAGACGCCGACCGCATGGTCGAGCGCACGTCCAACGTGCTGCTGAAAGCGCTCGAGGAGCCGCCGGAGCAGACCGTCTGGATCCTCTGCGCGCCCAGCGAGGCCGACCTCCTCCCGACGATCCGCTCGCGCGTGCGCTCGCTGCGGCTGCGCGAACCCGACGTCGACGACGTCGCCCGACTGATCAGCCTGCGCACCGGCGTCGACCCCGCCGTCGCCGAGCAGGCGGCCCGTCACGCCCAGCGCCACATCGGCATGGCACAGAGGCTCGCGACCGACGATGCCGCGCGTCGCCGCCGTGATGGCACTCTGCGTGCCGTCATCGGCGTACGAGGCGTGTCTGATGCCGTGGACGTCGCGGGTCGGATCATCCAGGCGGCCACCGACGACGCCAAGACCCTCACCGCAGAGCGCGATGCCGCCGAGCGCGCCTCCCTGTTGCGCACCGTGGGCATCGCCGAGGGCCAGGCCGTGCCGCCCGCGCTGCGCGCCCAGATCTCGGCCCTGGAGGACGAGCAGAAGAAGCGCGCGACGCGCAGCCTTCGCGACGGCATCGACCGGGTGCTCACCGACCTCCAGTCGCTGTTCCGCGATGTCGTGATGCTCCAGTTCGGACGCGGTGACGACCTGATCAACCGCGAACTCCGCGATGAGCTCACCGCGCTCGCCCAGGCGTGGCCCGAGCAACGGACCCTGATCGTGCTCGATCATCTCGCCGACACCCGCCAGGCGCTGGAGCGCAACGTCGCCCCGCTCCTGGCGCTGGAGAGCTTTCTCGTGACAGTCACGAGCGGAAGGACACCGTGAACGTACGTCTCACCTCCCGAATCCGACGAACCGCCGCGGTTCTCGCGGGCCTCGCCGCGGCATCCGTCGCCCTGTCGGGCTGTCTGTACGCGGCGATCCCCGAACAGGTCTCGAAGCCGTCCGCGACCAGGGCACCCGACACCTCCGGTGTCTCCGAGGAGCTGCTGCCGTTCTACGGGCAGACGCTGACCTGGACCGAGTGCGGCATCGGCTTCGATTGCACCGATGTCACCGCGCCGCTCGACTGGGAGAACCCGAGCGCGGGGGAGATCTCGCTCTCGGTGGTGCGTCACCAGGCCGAGGGGGAGGCGATCGGCTCGCTGCTCACCAACCCCGGCGGGCCCGGCGGCAGCGGCGTCGACCTCATCCAGGGCAACCTCGACTTCGCGGTCGGTGCCGACCTGATCGAGAACTACGACGTGATCGGATTCGATCCGCGCGGCGTCGGCCAGTCGACCGCCGTGACCTGCCTGGACGCCGAGGGCATGGACGACTACCTCTACACGATCCCCACCGGCAGCCGAGGCTCGGCCGAGTGGGAAGCGGAGCTCACCGCGTCGCAGCAGACCTTCGCCGACGCCTGCGAGGCGAACTCCGGCGGCATCCTGCCCTACATCACCACGGTCAACTCGGCCCGCGACATGGATCTCATCCGCGCGGTGCTCGGCGACACATCGCTCAACTACCTCGGCTACTCCTACGGCACATTCCTCGGCGCGACCTATGCGCAGCTCTACCCCGAGCGCGCGGGACGCCTCGTACTCGACGGGGCGATCGACCCTGCGGTATCGGGGCTCGAGGTGAGCGCGACGCAGGCTGTCGGATTCGAGTCGGCGCTGCGGGCGTTCATGCAGGACTGCCTGGACTCCGGGGAGTGCCCGTTCAACGGCTCCGTCGACGAGGCGATGACCGATCTCGGTGCATTGCTCGCAAGCGTCGATGCCACTCCGCTCGAGAACGGCGACGGGCGGATGCTCGGCGCCGACGCGCTGATGACGGGCATCATCGCCGCTCTGTACTCCGAGGACAACTGGCAGGTCCTGCGCCAGGCGCTCGATCAGGCGCTGCAGGGCGATCCGTCCACCGCATATGTACTGGCCGACTTCTACAACGGCCGAGAGAACGGTTCGTACACCGACAATTCCACCGAGGCCTTCCGGGCGTACAACTGCATGGACTACCCCGTCGAGGACGACCCCGATGCGGAGGCCGCCACCGAAGCGCAGATCGCAGAGGGAGCCCCGACCATCGCGAAGTACTGGGAGGGCCCCGACCCGTGCGCCGTGTGGCCGTACCCGCCTACGGGCACCCGCGGTGAGATCCACGCCGAGGGCGCAGCGCCGATCCTCGTCGTCGGCACGACGAACGATCCCGCGACGCCATACGACTGGTCCGTATCGCTCGCAGAGCAACTCGAACAGGGCGTTCTGATCACTCGCGTGGGCGAGGGGCACACCGGCTACAACAAGGGCAACATGTGCGTCGACGACGCGGTGAACGCGTTCTTCCTCGACGGCACGGTGCCCGAAGACGGCCTGCGATGCGGGTGATCCTCGCTCGATTCGCGAGCGGACTCCGAACCATGTAATATCGGAGATCGCGCCGCTTTAGCTCAGTCGGCAGAGCATTTCACTCGTAATGAAAAGGTCGTCAGTTCGATTCTGACAAGCGGCTCCACCAGGCCCCGTGATGCGAAGAACATCACGGGGCCTTTTGGTTCCCCGAGCGCGTACGCTCGGAGCATGAGCAGAGCGCTTCTCATCGTCGACATCCAGAACGACTTCACCGAAGGCGGGGCGCTTGCTGTCGCGGGCGGTGACGCCGTCGCGGCGGCCGTATCGGCCTTCCTCGCCGGGCACGCCGCCGACTACGACGTGATCGTCGCCTCGCGCGACTGGCATGACGCGAACGGCGACAACGGTGGGCATTTCGCAGACGACCCCGACTACGTCGACACCTGGCCGGTGCATTGCGTCGCGGGCACGGCCGGCGCCGAGTACGACCCGTTGCTGGCGACGGATGCCGTCACCCACCACATCCGCAAGGGGCAGGGTCGCCCTGCATACTCGATGTTCGAGGGAACGACCGAAGACGGTGAGACCGTCTCCGTGGTGCTCGCGGACGCCGGGGTGCTCACCGCCGACGTCGTGGGCATCGCCACCGACCACTGCGTGCGCGCCTCCGCGCTTGACGCGATCGCGCACGGGGTCGAGGTGCGGGTGCTCACCGACCTCGTTGCGGGCGTGGGCGAGCAGTCGAGCGCGGAGGCCCTGGCCGAGCTCGCTCACGCCGGAGCATCGCTCCTCGCATCGAGCGACGCGTGAGTCGCAGCGTTCTGCTGCTGCGGGCGGTGAACGTCGGCGGGCGCAGCCGGGTGCCGATGGCGGAGCTGCGCGCGCTGCTGAGCGCCGAGATGCGGGCGGACCTGGGGGAGGTGACGACCTACATCGCGAGCGGAAACATCGTGTGCGAGCATCCGTCCGATCCCGGTGCCGCCCGCGCGCGCGTGCGATCGCTGATCTCCGCGCAATTCGGCGTCGATACCCCGGTCATCCTTCGCTCGCACGATGCCTTGCTGAAGGCGCTGCAGGAGAATCCCTTTCCCGATGCGTCGGAGAAGATGCTGCACGCGATGTTCCTCGAGGGCGCCGCGGCTCCCGGCGCGGTGGCCGCATTGCGCGAGCGAGCCGGTGCAGGCGAGCGCCTCGAACTCGTGGGAGACGATCTCTGGATCGACTATGGCGACGGCGGAGTGCAGAGCACGAAGCTCACGAAGGCGGTGCTCGACCGCGCTCTCGGAGTCGCGGGCACTGCCCGGAACCTCCGCACGGTACGGGCGCTCGTCGACCTCACGGCGTGACGGTCGCCCGCGTGAGAGCGGTCATCGGCTGCTGCGGGTGGGTCTGCAGGTCGACGCGGCGACTGCCGCAGTCGAGGCAGCGGACGTAGGCGACGACGCCCTCGCTGGTCGAATGCCGGGAGTCGATGATCCATGCGTGCTCGTGCTCGGTGAGGGGCGCGAGTGGGAGGGGGAGAGTCTGCGGTGCGGTCATGCGTCCAGCGTGATGTAATGCTCTTATGCATCTCAACCCTTACGGAGAATATGCCGTGCTGCTGGCGGCTTCTCTCGCGAACGAGTGGCCCGAGGATCGGTCCGGCATCGAGCAGCGCACGCTCGAGATGGGGATGACCATGACGTTCCCCGCCGCATCCGACGACCATGCTCGGGTGCGAGAAGTGATCGACGACTGGCTGCGCGTCGTCGACGAGAGCGAGCCGGCCGTCCGGGCGGAACTGTTGAACTCGCAGATGGCGGAGGTCGGCGCCTACCCGCGACTCACCGATCACGACGGAGAGGGCTGGCACCTGCACTATCGCGATGATGTGCAGTCGCTGCCCTACGTGCTCAAGGCGATCATCAACGTGGGCACCTCGCTGCACCTGGTGACGCGAGGCATGAGCCGACTGGGCCGCTGCGAGGCGTCTCCCTGCACCAACGTGGTGGTCGATGTCACTCGGAACGGCCGTCAGCGCTTCTGCTCCGTGAGATGCGCGAACCGGGCCGCGGTGCGTCGGCACCGGGCCCGGTTCGCGTGATGACGTCGTCGGAGGTCAGGCCGTCTGACCCGCGTGCCGCCCCTCGGCGATCTCCTCGACGACCTTCGCGTTGAACGCGGGCAGGTCGTCGGGGGTGCGGCTGGAGACGAGGCCCTCATCGACCACGACCTCTTCGTCGACCCAGGTCGCGCCGGCGTTGCGGAGGTCCGTGCGCAGGCTCGGGTAGCTCGTGAGCGTGCGTCCGTCGACGACGCCGGCCTCGATCATGATCCAGGCGCCGTGGCAGATCACGCCGACGGGCTTGTGCTGGGCGAAGAACGATCGCACCAGGTCGATCGACGGCTCGTCGAGCCGCAGGTGGTCGGCGTTCACGACGCCGCCCGGAAGCAACAGCGCATCGAATCGGTCGACCTGCGCATCGGCCGAGGTGACATCGACCTTCTGGACGTGCCCGTTCTTGCCTGTGATGGCGCCGCCGTCGGGAGCGATCATGGTCGCGCTGGCGCCCTGGCTCGCCACGGCATCCCAGGGGCTGGTGAGCTCGCTGTCCTCGAATCCGTCTGTCGCGAGGAAGGCCACGTGATTGTCGGTGAGAGTCGCCATCATCCGTCCTTTCGTGGAGTCGTCTGCGGATGACTCGACTCTTCCGCCGTGCGCGGGCGACGAGAAGGGGGTGGCCAGATGGCGGGGCGGATGCTACCGCTCAGCGGCGGAAGAGATGACTCTCCCGCCTGAACGTGCTGCACGGTGGGCCCCGAGGGGCTCGAACCCTCGACCCGCGGATTAACTTGCCACTTCGGCTTTCGCCGCCGCCACTGGGGCGTTCGTGGTCTGGACTGTCCCTTCACCATGGCTTTCGCTGTAGGTGCCACCCGTCCAGTCTCTACACCTTCCGCACTTTCGTGCGGCTTGGCTCGGGATCGCCAACTGGTCTCCCAGGAAGGGTTCCCCGACTTTGAGTGGTGTCATCCTCGAGGTTTCCCCCGAGGCGCTCCTATTCTGTTGAAGTCCGATGCTCTGCCAACTGAGCTAGAGGCCCGTGTGCTCCCAGTCTAAGGGGAACGCCGAACGAGAACGTCAAAGGCCTCCGGCGATCGGGGGATCGCCGGAGGCCTCGTCTCACCTTCACGCCGTCCTCCCCGAGCGGCATGAAGTGTGGTGCCGGGCTCTCCCCATCCCGGCATCCCGTGCCTTACTGGGCCGGGGGCAGGAGCACCGTGTCGATGAGGTACACGGTCGCGTTCGCGGTCTGCACGCCGCCACAGATGACGGTGGCGTCGTTGACCATCAGGTCGTCGCCGCTTCCGGTGACCTCGAGGTCGGCGCCGTTCACGGTGGTGTGCGTGCCGACGATGTCGGACGGCTCGATCTGGCCGGGAAGCACGTGGTACGTCAGGATCGACGACAGGGTCGCGCTGTCGGTCTTGAGCGCCTCGATCGTCGCGGGGTCGATCTTCGCGAACGCGTCGTCGACCGGGGCGAACACGGTGAACTCGTCGCCGTTGAGGGTGTCGACCAGGTTGACGTCGGGGTTGAGCTGGCCGCTCACGGCCGAGACCAGCGTGGTGAGCAGCGGGTTGTTGGACGCGGCGACGGCCACCGGGTCCTGGGACATGCCCATGATCGATCCGTCGCCATCCGGAACGGCCTCCGCGTAGGCCTCGCATCCGGGGCCGACGAGGTTCGCCGCAGGATCCATCGTCTCGGGGGCGGACGACTCCGACGTCTCCGGGGTCGTCGGCTCAGACGACTCATCGGTGCTGGTGCTGGTCCCGCCCATCGTGCAGGCCGAGAGCAGGAACGCACTCGCCAGCGTCAAGGTGATCGCTGCGGTGACCTTCTTCTTGGTGCTGAACATCTCGAGCTCCTTCAGACTTCGCCACGGCCTCTCCGTGGCGTTGACAGTCGTTCGGAGCCCCTCCGAGATCGGATGGGAGTTTTCTGAAACCAATCCGTTCGCCCCTCGGGAGCGAACATCTCGCAACAGAAGCGAGGACTCATGGACCTGATCATCATCGGCCTGCTCGGCGGGCTCATCACCGGAATCTCGCCGTGCATCCTGCCCGTGCTCCCGGTCATCTTCCTCACCGGCGGCGCGCAGTCCGCGAAGTACGACGGAGAGGTGGTGGCCGCGCGACGCAGCCGCCCGTTCCTCGTGATCGCCGGTCTGATCATCAGCTTCACGCTGGTGACGCTCGTCGGCTCCCTCGTGCTGGGGCTTCTGAACCTGCCGCAGGACATCCTCCGCTGGGCGGGGATCGTCGTGCTCCTGGTCATCGGCATCGGTCTGATCGTCCCCCGCCTGCAGCACATCCTGGAGCGGCCGTTCCAACGGTTCGGTCAGCGCGAGGTGAAGAACCGCGGCAACGGCTTCGGTGTCGGTCTCGCCCTCGGAGCGGTGTTCGTTCCGTGCGCAGGTCCCGTGCTCGCCGCGATCATCGTGGCCGGGTCGACCGGGCGGATCGGTCCGGGAACCGTTCTGCTCACAGTCGCCTTCGCGATCGGCGTCGCCGTGCCGCTGCTCTTCTTCGCCCTGGCCGGACGCAGCGTGATCGAGCGCATCCGTGCCTTCCGTACGAAGGAGCGCGCGCTGCGGATCGCCGCCGGCATCGCGATGATCGCACTCGCCGTCGGCTTGGTCTTCAACGTGCCGCAGCTGCTGCAGAGACTCCTTCCGGATTACACCGCCCCGTTGCAGGAGCAGCTGGCCGACTCCGACCAGGTGAACGACGCGCTCGACCTCGGCGGACTCGTCACCGACGAGAACAAGGACCTCGACAAGTGCACGAACGGAGCATCCGAGCTCGAGTCCTGCGGCACGGCTCCGTCGATCAAGGGGATCCAGCAGTGGCTGAACACGCCGGACGGCGCGGCGATCGACCTGACTGAGCTCAAGGGAGAGGTCGTTCTGATCGACTTCTGGGCCTACTCGTGCATCAACTGCCAGCGTTCGCTGCCGCACGTCGTCGCCTGGGATGAGACCTACCGCGATCTCGGCCTGCAGGTGATCGGCATCCACTCGCCCGAGTACGCGTTCGAGAAGGACCCGGCCAACGTCGCCGCGGGTGCCGAGAGCTTCGGGATCGAATATCCGGTCGCGCTCGACAACAACCTCGCGACCTGGACGAACTACCGCAACCGCTACTGGCCCGCGCACTACCTGATCGACGCCGAGGGCACCGTACGGCACATCTCGTTCGGCGAAGGCAACTACGCCGAGACCGAGAAGATGATCCGCGAACTGCTGCAGGATGCCGATCCCGGGGTGCAGCTGCCGCCGGCGACCGAGGTGGCGGACGACACCCCCGACCTCGGCTCGACCACGCGTGAGACCTTCCTCGGCTCGTCGAAGGACGTCAACTACGGCGGCGGCGAGTATCGCGCCGGCGAGCGGGACTACTCGTTCCCCGACGATCAGCCGGCCGACAGCTTCGCGCTCGAGGGCGGGTGGGACGTGCAGACGCAGTATGTGACACCGACGGACGACACCGCGAAGGTGCGGCTGAACTATCACGCGGCCGAGGTGCGCATGGTGGTCGCCGGCTCCGGCGAGGTCACCGTCCGCGACGAGAACGGCGAGGAGCAGAGCATCCGGATCGACGGCACGCCGCGCTCCTACCCGCTGAAAGAGGCGGATGCCGTCGGCGAGGGAACATTCACGCTCGAGGTGCCGAAGGGCGTCCAGGTCTATTCGTTCACCTTCGGGTGAGCCGGTCGGCGCGACGGGAGGTGATGCGGCATGCTTATGGAGATGGTCATCGACGGAATGGACGTTCCGGAGGACGGGACGGCGCAGGATGCTGTCGCCGACCTCCTCGTCGCCGTCGCCTCCGGAGATCAGAGCGCCTTCGCCGAACTGTACGACGTGCTCTCGTCCCGTGTGTTCGGCCTCATCCTCCGCGTCCTCGTCAACCGCTCGCAGAGCGAAGAGGTGCTGCAGGAGGTCTTCCTCGAGATCTGGCAATCCGCTTCGAAGTTTGCTCCGAACAAGGGACAGGGACGAACCTGGGTGATGACGATCGCTCATCGTCGGGCCGTGGACAGGGTGCGTGCATCCCAGTCCAGCGCGGACCGCGATGTGCGGGCGGGGCTCAGGGACATCGGCGTCGCCCACGACAGCGTCGCCGAGCAGGTGGAGCTGGGCATCGAGGGCGAGAAGGTCGTACAGGCTCTCTCGGAACTCCCCGAGGCGCAGCGCGAAGCCCTCGTCCTGGCCTATTACGGCGGATACAGTCAGAACGAAGTTGCGGTGCTCGTCGGAGCACCGTTGGGGACGATCAAGACACGCATGCGAGACGGTCTCATCCGTCTCCGGAACGCACTGGGGGTGACAGCATGAACGAGCAGGAGTTCTCCGAACTCGCCGCAGGAGCGGCGCTGAACGCGCTGTCGCCCGCCGACCGGCAGCGGTATCTCGATGCTCTCTCCGCGCACCCTGAGTGGGGGCGCAGTGCGGAAGCGGATGCCGAGACTGCGGCGGCGCTCGCCGCAGCAGTGGCTCCGGTCGAGCCGCCCGCCGCGCTCCGTTCCGCTCTCCTCGCCCGGATCGCATCGACGCCGCAGGACGGCGGAGACGTGCCGGCCGCTGAGCGCGAGGATGCCGGCGAGACCCCTGATGTGTCGGACGCCCCTGATGTGTCGGACCCTCGCGATCCGTCGGGCACCGTGGACCGACCGGGTTCTCCCGAGACGACATCGGGCGTGAGCGCCCCGGCCTCCGCGGCCGACCGTGGCGGTGACGAGGAACGTCGGGCACGTCGCCCGCTGCGCCTGCTGTTCGCTCTCGCCGCGAGCGTTGCCCTGGTCGTCGGCATCGGCATCGGCGCAGTGGCCCTGAACGGCTACCTCAACCGCCCGGCATCCGTCGTGGCACTCGAGCAGATCCAAGGTGCGGACGATGCTCAGCAGGCCAGTGTCGAGCTCGCCGACGGAGGGTCGGCGACCGCGCACTGGTCGGCGTCGGTCGGCAGCGCAGTGCTCGTCACCGACGGCATCCCGGCCACCGCGAGCGGCGAGACCTACGAGCTGTGGTTCGTCCGGGGCGACGATGCGATCCCCGCGGGCACGTTCGACGTGAACGACGGAGACGCGACAGCACAGCTGTCGGGCGAGATGCATGCCGGAGACGTGATCGCGGTGACGGTGGAGCAGGCCGGAGGATCCCCCACGGGAATCCCGACCTCCGACCCTGTGATCGTCATCCCGACGGCCTGAGGCGCGCTTCCCGCGCGTACCCTGGAGGGATGCCCGCGCCGCACCACCGCCCCGTCCGTCGCCCGTCCCACGCCTTCGACAACCTCGTCGGATCGCACGATCCTGCCGAGGAGACGCGGGTCGCCCACGCCACGGCATCCGCTCTGCTGGCGCGCGTGCGTGCGGACGAGAGCGGCGTGTCCGCCGAGCGTCTCGTCGCGTTCACCTCGGAGAACGGGATCGACGAGATCGCGGAGCTGTGGTCGAAGGCGCCCTCGCGCACCCTCCCGGGAGCGCTGTGGCAGCTCTACGTGCTGCAGCTGGCGATCCATGGCGATCCGCAGACGGCCGCGCTGCTGTACGAACGCGGACGGATCGAGCTGTCGTCAGCGGATCCGGTGATCGCGGGGGCGCCAGTGCCCGCGAGCCCTGATGAGATCGTCGCGCTCATCGACACGATCCTTCGCGGTGCGTTCCGCGGGGACTTCGCTGTCGCGCTCGACCGGGCCGCGGCGTTCTGCCGGGTTCAGGCCTCGGGAGCCACACACACGGCCGACGACTACGAGGGCACCGAACCGGAGCGGGCGAGCGAGCTCACGTCGCGTGCGCTGCGACTGAGCGCGTATGCCCAGGACCTGTCGGCGGCCGCGGTGCTGTGGCGATCGGGCGGCCTGGGCTGATCGGGCGGCGGCCGGGCAGTCGGTGCCCGGATGTGAAAAGACCGGGCCGCAAGAACGCCTCTCGGCGGAAGGCCGCTCGCAGCGGCAAAAATTGGAGCCCGGGGTTATGCGGCCCGGCCTGTACCAGTGTAACGCGATGCAGACGAAGGTATTCCCCGCGCCCTAGGCTCTGATCATGACTCGGCGTTTTGCACTCATGATCGATCCCGTGACGGCATCCGAGGAGCGTGTGGACTTCGGCGACACGTTCACGATGGTGGACGCCGCGGCTCCCGCGCTCAGCGTGGGCGAGCTCAGTACGCAGCGCGGCGACGGCGTGTTCGAGTCGATCGGGGTGATCGACGGCCATGCGCAGGAGGTCGTGCCGCATCTGGAGCGCCTCGCGCATTCGGCGCGGCTCTGCGACCTGCCCGTGCCGAACCAGGAGCAGTGGCGGCAGGCGATCCAGGTCGCGGCCGCGGAGTGCGGAGACGGCGAGGCCGTCATCAAGCTCATCCTCAGCCGCGGCGTCGAGCACGGACCGACGCCGACGGCCTGGGTGACGGCGGCTCCGGCAGCGGACTTCTCGACGGCTCGGGTCGGTGGTGTCCGCGTCGTCACACTCGATCGCGGCTACGACCTCGGTGCGGCGGAGCGGGCGCCCTGGCTGCTTCTCGGCGCGAAGACGCTGTCGTATGCGGTGAACATGGCGGCCCTGCGCGAGGCTCATCGTCGGGACGCCGATGACGCGATCTTCCTCTCCAGCGATGGGTTCGTGCTCGAGGCTCCGACGGCCTCGCTGATCCTTCGTCTCGGCGATCGGTTCGTGACGCCGGTGCCGAACGGCGGGATCCTGCACGGGACGACACAACTGAGCGTCTACGAGTACCTCGCCGCGCGGGGTTTCGAGGTCGGGTACGACCGGGTCGCGGCATCCGTGCTGCCGACGGCGGATGCCGCGTGGCTGGTGTCGAGCGTGCGTCTGGCAGCGCCCATCACGGCGGTCGACGGCGTCTCGCTTCCGGTGGACGCGGCACTGACCGCTGAGCTGAACGCGTACCTGCTCTCGCCGCGCGACTGAGGGCGGGGCGCGCTTCGCCGGGCGCGCGGCCGGGGGATCGGCACCGCGGCGGCGGCGTGCTGTCAGCGACGGGGCCAGAGGTGGGCGCCCTGGGCGATCTTGGCGAGCAGAGCCTGTTCGACGAGCTCGCCGTCGTGCATGACCATCGCGAAATGGAAGCGCAGGGTCTCGTAGCCCCAGATCGCCGCCTCCGCGTCGCGCGTGAGATCTCGGTGCCGCAGCGATTCGCCCTCGTGATTCTGGCATCCGTCGATCTCGACCAGCAGTCGTTCTCCGATCAGAAGGTCGACGCGTCGTCGCCCGTGGAAGACGACCTGGACGCGGACGTCGATGCCGCGGCGATGCAGCCGCAGGCGCATGATCGACTCCAGTCCGCTGTCTGCATCAGGTCGCGCGAAGCCGATCAGCCACCGCATGCGCGGCGGTACCTTGTCGCCGAGCCAACGCAGCTGTCGAGCCGTGAGCAGGCGCTGTCGGAGCGCCGACTCCAGAGCGGCGAAGAACTCCTCGTCTCCGCGGCAGTGGACGATCTGCAGCAGAGTCCGTGCGACGGAGGGGAGGGCCGCGGCGGTCAGCGGACCTGTCGACCAGTGCAGGCAGCACTCGGTGCAGGTGCCCAGACGGCGTCCGGCTGCGCCCATCCACACGTGGGACTTCCCGTCGTCGATCACCCACAGTCCGTGCAGACGTGCGGCCGAGACGGAAGCGGGCACACCGCCATGGCTCGCGGCGTGGAACTCCGCGGCATCCCTCGTCGGCAACGCGTAGAGGCCTTGCCGCGGGCGCACGATCTCACCCGCGGCTCGCGCACGCGCCAGCTCGCGTGCTGTCACCCCCAACGAACGGAGCGTACTGGTGCGCGCCATGCCGCCTTCGGAGGCGAGGGCCCTGGTTGCGCTGCGGAAGCTCATGCCGAGAGTGTGCCGGGTGGCGGCATCCGTTCGTCCGGCGTAGCCGGCCCCGCACCCGGTGACGGGGGAGAACCCGCGCGTGCTGTCGCCTGTGCACGACGCCTCTGCCGCCTCCCCGGACGTGCGCAAAGTCGGAGCCTCGGCCCGACACGCCGTCCTGCGGCCTCAGCCGCCGGCGTGTCTTCGCGAGACTCCGACTTTTCGCACGCGTGTGCGAAGGAGCAACCCGGGGAACGCGCCCCGGGCCCCGCTCACCCGAAGCGACCCGAGACGTAGTCCTCGGTCGCCTGCACGGACGGGGTCGTGAAGATGCTCGTGGTGTCGTCGTACTCGATGAGCTTGCCCGGCTTGCCGGTGCCGGCGATGTTGAAGAACGCGGTCTTGTCGGACACCCGGCTGGCCTGCTGCATGTTGTGCGTGACGATCACGATCGTGAACTCGTTCTTCAGCTCACCGATCAGCTCCTCGATCGCGTACGTCGAGATCGGGTCGAGCGCCGAGCAGGGCTCGTCCATCAGCAGCACATCGGGCGAGACGGCGATCGCACGCGCGATGCACAGACGCTGCTGCTGGCCGCCCGAGAGACCTGAACCGGGCTTGTCGAGACGGTCCTTGACCTCGTTCCAGAGGTTCGCGCCCGTGAGCGACTTCTCGACGAGAGCATCCTGATCGCTCTTCGACATCTTGCCGTTGTTCAAGGTGACGCCGGCGAGGACGTTCTCCTTGATCGACATCGTAGGGAACGGGTTCGGACGCTGGAAGACCATGCCGACCTGGCGACGCACGAGCACGGGGTCCACACCGGGACCGTACAGGTCGTTGCCGTCGAGAAGGACCTCGCCCTGGACGCGTGCACCCGGGATGACCTCGTGCATGCGGTTCAGCGTGCGCAGGAACGTGGACTTGCCGCAGCCCGACGGGCCGATGAACGCGGTGACGCTGCGCGGCTGGATGTCGAGGGAGACGCCCTCGACGGCGAGGAAGTCGCCGTAGTAGACGTTGAGGTCGTTGACTTCGATGCTCTTGGACACGTGATGTTCCTTCGGTTTGCGGCTCAGCGGCCGGCGGTCTTCGGGGCGAACCACTTCGCGATGAGACGCGCGAGCAGGTTCAGCACCATGACGATGAGGATGAGGGTGAGGGCGGCGGCCCAGGCGCGCTCCACCGACGCCTCCGGGTTCGTGCCCTGGTTCATGTACTGGTTGTACGCGAACACCGGCAGGGTCATCATCTGACCGCCGAAGATGTTCGTGTTGAGGCTCTGCGTGAAGCCGGCTGTCAGCAGCAGCGGCGCCGTCTCACCGATCACGCGGGAGATGGCGAGCATGACCGAGGTCGTGATGCCGGCGATCGAGGTGGGGAGGACGACCTTGAGGATCGTCAGCCACTTCGGCACGCCCAGCGCGTAGGACGCCTCGCGGAGCTCGTTCGGGACGATCTTCAGCAGCTCCTCGCTGCCTCGCACGACGACCGGGGTCATCAGCACGGCCAGGGCGAGAGCGCCCATGATGCCCATCGAGATGCCGGGCTTGAAGATCAGTGAGAACACCGCGTAGATGAACAGACCGGCCACGATCGACGGGATGCCGGTCATCACATCGACGAAGAACGTGATGGCCTTCGCGATGCGGCCCCTGCCGTACTCGACGAGGTAGATGGAGGTCATGAGGCCGACCGGGACGGCGATGACCGTAGCGGTGAGGGTGATCAGGACCGTACCCCAGATCGCATGCACGATTCCGCCGCCGTCGCCGACGATGTTGCGCATCGACGAGCTGAAGAACTCGGCGTCGAAACGGGTGATGCCGTTCGCGACCACGGTCCACAGCAGCGAGATCAGCGGCAGCAGCGCGATGAGGAAGGCGGTGGCGACCAGCGCGGTCATCAGCCGGTCGACGGCCTTGCGCCGGCTCTCCACGATGGTGGAGATCACGGTGATGATCACCATGTACAGCACGAGGCCGACGACGACCGTGCCGGCGATGTTGAAGTCGGCGATGTCGGTGCCGATCGCCGCGACGCCGAAGACGGCGGCGGAGATGGCGAAGGATGCTCCGAGCAGGGCCCATGGCGCCCACTTGGGCAGGCGTCCCGCGGTCAGCGATGCGGGTGCGCTCGCTGTCGGGGTGGCGGTGAGGACGGTCATGTCAGTTCGCTCCCGAGAACTCGGCGCGGCGCGCGACGATCCAGCGCGCCAGCGCGTTGACCGCGAAGGTCACGACGAAGAGGATGAGGCCGGTCGCGATCAGCGTGTTCACGCCGGTGCCGTGGGCCTCGGGAAACGCCAGCGCGATGTTGGCCGGGATGGGCGTCGGGTTCGTCGCCGTGAGGACGAGGAAGCTGACGACGGGGGCGGGGGAGAGCACCATGGTCACGGCCATGGTCTCGCCGAGTGCGCGGCCGAGGGCGAGCATCGCTGCCGAGACCATGCCGCCACGCGCGAACGGGAGGACGGCCATGCGCACCATCTCCCAGCGCGTGGCGCCGAGGGCGAGCGCGGCCTCTTCATGGAGCTTGGGAGTCTGCAGGAAGACCTCACGGCAGATGGCCGTCATGATCGGGATACACATCACGGCGAGCACGAGGGCCGCGGTCATGATGGTCTTTCCCGTGGCGGAGACCTGGCCGCCGAAGAACGGCACCCAGGCGGCGTTGGTGTTCAGCCAGGCGTAGATCGGCTGCAGGAGCGGGGCGAGCACGAGGCCGCCCCAGAGACCGAAGACGACCGAGGGCACGGCGGCGAGCAGGTCGATCACGTAGCCGAGGAAGGCGGCGAGGCGCCGGTGCGCATAGTGCGAGATGAAGAGTGCGATGCCGATGGCGATCGGCGCCGCGATCAGGAGGGCGATGAACGACGCCCAGAGGGTTCCGAAGACCAGCGGCCAGACGTAGGTCCAGAAGGACTCGCCCTTGAGGATGTGGTTGTCAGTGGTGTCCAGCTGGAAGGCCGGAAGGCTCTGGATGATGAGGAACGCAGCGACCGCCGCGAGGACGACGAGGATGATCACCCCCGCGCTGAGCGCCGATCCGGAGAAGACCCGGTCACCGAGTCGCTGCTTGGCCTTGATCGGCGCGGGCGGCGCCTGTGTGGGTGCCGGTGCCGGCGCCTGCGTCGTCGTGCTCATGGTCTCCCTGTTTCGAGCCGGTGGAATCGGATGCTGACCCGGAGGTGCCTCCGCGTCCGGGTTCGGACGCGGAGGCACCGCATTCAGCTCTCAGCTGTGGGCTGGATCAGCCGACCTGGATGAGGTCGATGGCCGCGAGGACCTGCTCGCGCAGACCGTCGGAGATGGGGGCGCTGCCGGCGTTGTCCGCGGCTGCGTCCTGGCCCTCTTCGCTCGCGATGTACGTGAAGTACGCCATCACGAGCTCGGCGACCGTGGAGTCCTCGTACTGCTCGCAGCCGATGAGGTAGCTCACCAGGGCGATCGGGTACGCGCCGTCGGCGGCGGAAGCCGGGTCGACGTCGAAGACGAGGTCGCCCTCGCCGCGGCCCTCGACCAGCGGCGAGCTCTCGACGAGCTTCGCAGCGGCCTCAGCGGAGTAGGCGACGAAGTCCTCGCCGACGCCGACGTGCACCTGGCCGAGGTCGCCGACCTGCGAGGCGTCCGCGAAGCCGATCGCGCCGTTACCGGCGGTGATGGCCTGGACGACACCCGAGGTGCCCTGCGCGGCCTCGCCGCCCTCGATCGGCCAGACGTCGGCCGGCTCGTAGGTCCAGACATCGGCAGCGGTGGCCGAGAGGTACTTGGTGAAGGTCTCCTGCGTGCCCGAGGGGTCGGAGCGGTGCACCGGCGAGATCGCCAGGTCGGGGAGCTCGACGCCCTCGTTCAGAGCGGTGATCGCCGGGTCGTTCCAGTTGGTGATCGTGCCGGCGAAGATGCCCGCGATCGTGGCGGCGTCGAGGTTCAGGGTGTCGACGCCCTCGAGGTTGAACGCCACGGCGACGGGCGAGATGTAAAGCGGAACCTCGACGATGTCGTCGGTGGTGCAGGCGCCGAAGCCGCCCGCGGCGACCTCCTCGTCGTTGAACGCACGGTCGGAGCCGATGAAGTTGCTGCCGCCCTCGAGGAAGTTCTCGCGGCCGGTGCCGGATCCGGTGGGCTCGTAGTTGACGGTCACGTCGGGGTTCGCGGTCTGGAACGCGGCGACCCAGGCCTCCTGGGCGGCCGTCTGCGAGGAGGCGCCGGTGGCGTCGATGGTGCCGGAGAGCGTGGATGCGGTCGACTCGTCGGTCGTCGACCCGCTGCCGCCTTCGTTCGCGGCGCAGCCGGCGAGTGCGAGAGCAGCGACGGCGCCGATGGCGCCGATGCGGACGATACGGGAGATCTTCACTGTGGATCCGTTCGATCGGGAATGGGGATGGGCCCGGTGCAGGGCACACAGTGACGCTAAGCGCGACGGTTAACGAGATTCGACCGGTCGGGTGAACGGAAGGTGAACGACCGTCGACTCTCTGGGGCTGCCCTGACGCGCGAACGGGCCCCGCGGCGTTCGCGGAGCCCGTTCGATTCCCGTTGTTCGTGCGGGATGAGTGGAGTGGATCAGACCTTCGGCACGTGCGTCTCGATCGCGATGATGCCGGATCCGGGGTTGGATGCCGACAGGTGAACGACCGAGAACGCGGCGGGTTCGAGGTCGGCGGCGGCGCCGACATACGATCCGTGGATCGTGCCGGTGGCCAGGGCGATCTCCGACAGCAGCCCGGGGAGCACTGGTCCGTGACTGCATAGGACGGCCGGCTTGCCCGAGCGGATCCGCTTGGCGATGATGCCGTGCAGGTCGCCGATCCCCTCCTCCCACGAGTCCTGACTGATCTTCTCGGTCTGCGTGGGCTTGCGTCCCAGCGCATGCGCGAGCGGCGCGACCGTCTCGACGCATCGGACGGCGTCGCTGGTCACGATCCGCCGCACGCCGAACGCGCGCAGCGGACCCACGATCGACTCGGCCTGGCGTCGGCCGCGCTCGGTGAGCGGACGGGCGGCGTCGGCCCCGTCCCAGTCCGATCGCGCCAGCGCCTTGGCATGACGGAGCGCGATCACGGGGAAGCTGCGCAGGCCGCCCTGCTCGACGAGGTTCTCGAAGAAGTCGAGGATCTCGAGATCGACCGGGTAACTGAGCCGCGCCCGCGCCTTCTTGATGCTGACCCATTCCAGGCCGGAGATCTCGCGGTTCGGCATGAAGGTCGAGATGCGAATCGCGTCATCGGTGGCCTCGGCGGCCCAGTAGTGCACGACCTTCTGCTTGTTGGAGGCCATGTGATAGCGGCTCACGCCGACCGCCACACCGAGCGAGACGCGGATGCCGGTCTCCTCGTGCACCTCGCGCACTGCAGTCTCGGCGAGCATCTCGCCCGGATCGACCTTGCCCTTGGGGAGCGTGATGTCGCGATACTTCGGGCGATGGATCAGCAGGATGCGCAGCTTGCCGTCGACGATGCGCCAGACGACGGCGCCGGCCGCGTACACGGCCTTGTCCGTCCACTTGGAGCGTCCTTCGTCTCGCTTCGCTCGCTCAGGATCGGGAGCCTGCTTCGCTCGCTCAGGAACCGAGGGCGCGATCTTCTTGGTGGATGTCATCGAACCGCCCGTGCGCGGCGGCGCCGCTGAACCAACCCCATGGTCTTATCCTGCAGGTCCACGAGCGGGTTGCCCTCGGCATCCTCGGCGTGGCGCGTCCACACGCCCTCCGCGCCCAGATGCCACGAACTGGTCGTCGGGTCCATCGCGAGGTCGAAGAACGACAGCAGTTCCTTGAGGTGAGCGGGGTCGGTGACGCGGACGAGCGCCTCGACGCGACGGTCGAGGTTGCGGTGCATCATGTCGGCGCTGCCGATGTAGACCTGCGGGTCTCCGCCGTTCTCGAACGCGAAGATGCGCGAGTGCTCGAGATAGCGGCCCAGGATGCTGCGCACCGTGATGTTCTCGCTGATCCCTGGCAGATCGGTGCGCAGGCTGCAGATCCCGCGCACCCACACCTCGACCTTCACTCCGGCCTCGCTCGCCCGGTACAGCGAGTCGATGATCTCCTCGTCGACCATCGAGTTGACCTTGATGCGGATGTGCGCAGGTTTGCCCGCCTCGGCGTTCTTGCGCTCAGCGTCGATTTGGCGAACCAGGCCCTTGCGCAGATGCAGCGGGGCGACGAGCAGACGCTTGAACTTCTTCTCGATCGCGTAGCCGCTGAGCTCGTTGAACAGGCGGGTGAGGTCCTTGCCGACCTGAGGGTCGGCGGTGAAGAGGCCGAAGTCTTCGTAGATGCGGCTGGTCTTCGGATTGTAGTTACCGGTGCCGACGTGGGAGTAGTGGCGGAGGACGCCCTCCTCCTCGCGGATCACGAGCGCGAGCTTGCAGTGGGTCTTGAGGCCGACGAGGCCGTACACGACGTGCACGCCGGCCTTCTCGAGCTTGCGAGCCCAGACGATGTTGTTCGCCTCGTCGAAGCGCGCCTTGACCTCGACGAGCGCGAGCACCTGCTTGCCGGCCTCGGCCGCATCGATGAGCGCCTGCACGATCGGGCTGTCGCCCGACGTGCGGTACAGCGTCTGTTTGATGGCGAGCACGTGCGGGTCGCGTGCGGCTTGCTCGAGAAAGGCGACGACGCTCGTCGTGAACGACTCGTAAGGGTGGTGCACGAGCACGTCCGCTTTACGGATCGCCTTGAAGATGTCAGGGCGCGAGTTGCTGTCGCCCGGCTGGAACGAGACCGAGGTCGTCGGCAGGTGCGGCGGGTAGCGCAGATCGGGGCGATCGATCTTGCCGAGTCCGAACAGACCGCGCAGGTCGAGCGAACCGGGCAGGCGGTAGACCTCCTGGTCGGTGATGTCGAGCTCGCGCACGAGCAGGTCGAGCGTCACGTCATCCATGTCGTCGGTGATCTCGAGACGGATGGGCGGACCGAAACGGCGACGCATCAGCTCGGCCTCGAGGGCCTGGATGAGGTTCTCGGACTCGTCCTCCTCGATGACCATGTCCTCGTTGCGCGTGAGCCGGAATGCGTGGTGGTCGAGGACCTCCATGCCGGGGAAGAGGTCGCCCAGATGGTTCGCGATGAGGTCCTCGAGACGGACGAACCGGAGGATCTCGCTCGTGCCCCGCACCTCGACGAAACGCGGCAGCATGGGCGGAACCTTGAGACGGGCGAACTCCTGCCGCCCGGTGCGGGCGTTGCGGATGCGGATCGCGAGGTTCAGCGACAGACCGGAGATGTAGGGGAACGGGTGTGCGGGGTCGACCGCGAGCGGCATCAGCACGGGGAAGACCTGCGCCTGGAAGTACTCCGACAGCGACGCCTGCTCCTCGGCGGTGATCGCGTCCCACTCGGTGATCTCGATGCCGGCATCCGCCAGCGCGGGGCGCACGAGATTGGTCCAGGCATCCGCATGGCGCAGCTGCAGGGCGTGCGCCTCACGCGAGATGTCGGCGAGGGCGTCGACCGGCGACCGGCCGATGTTGGTCGGCACCGCGAGGCCCGTCATGATGCGGCGCTTGAGCCCCGCGACCCGGACCATGAAGAACTCATCGAGGTTGCTCGCGAAGATGGCGAGAAAGTTCGCCCGCTCGAGCTCGGGGAGGCTCGGATCCTCCGCCAGCTCCAGCACTCGCTGGTTGAACGCGAGCCAGCTCAGCTCGCGATCGAGATAGCGGTGGTCGGGGAGCAACGAATCGGGTGCCTCGATGGCATCGAAGTCGTCGTCTTCGGCGTCACCGAGACCTGCGTCGGCGAGAGCGGGATCGATCATGGGGTACATCTAAGCACCGACAGGTGACGTGCACGTGAACGGATCGGTGCGGTCAGTGCGCGCTGACCACGCTGTCGTCCTCGTAGACGTTGAAGCGGTATCCGACGTTGCGCACCGTGCCGATGATCTGCTCCTGGTCGCCGAGCTTCGCGCGCAGGCGGCGCACGTGCACGTCGACCGTCCTCGTGCCGCCGAAGTAGTCGTACCCCCACACCTCGCTGAGAAGCTGCTCGCGGGTGAACACGCGTGACGGGTGCGTCGCGAGGAAGTGCAGGAGCTGGAACTCCTTGTAGGTGAGATCGAGGGGCTTGCCGCGCAATTTGGCCGAGTACGACTGCTCATCGATCGTGACGCCCGAGGCCTGCACCCGCGAGGGCTCTGCGACCTCGTCGTGACGCGCCAGGGCCAGACGCACACGAGCATCCGTCTCCGCCGGGCCCGCGGTCGACAGCAGGACATCGTCGATGCCCCACTCGCCGGAGACCGCGCTCATGCCGCCCTCTGTGACGACTAGGAGGAGCGGAGCATCCTGCCCGGCAGCCCGCAGCAGACGGCACAGCGACTTCGCTCCGACGAGGTCGGTGCGGGCGTCCACGATCACGATCTCGGCCTCGGGGGCATTCACCAGCTGAGCCGGTTCCGCGGGGATCTGGCGGACGCGATGGCTCAGCAGCTCCAGGGCGGGAAGGACCTGCTCCGAGGCCGGAGCGTTGGTCAACACCAGAAGCTGGGCCACGCGCACTCCTCTCGCACGGCGGAAGTCGCCGTGCCGCCATGATACCGGCACGCGATGGGTGAGAATGGAGGCATGACGGAACCAGCCCTCGCCCCGCGCAACGCGTTCGTCGGCGTGTTCGTCGTCTGGGGCGCCGCCCTGGTCGCATCGGTGGCTGCGGGTATTCTCGCCCCAGAGCCCACGCGGATGACCTGGGAGCTCATCATGTTCGGCGGGCTCGTGCTGCTGTCGTTCGCCGTGCAGCTCTGGTACGGCAGCGTGCGCGGCTTCATCTTCCGGGTGGCGTGCAGCGTTCTCGGCGCCCTTCTGATCACGGGGCTGATCTCGGCGGGTTTCGGCCTGGTCGGACTCATCCCCTCGGGTGTCGGCTAGGGGTAGGCTTCAAGCATGGATCTCGTCGCCCTGGAAATCTTCTTCATCGGTCTGCTGGGTCTCGCGAGCCTCGCGATCGTGTTCGTCTCGGCCGTGGTGCTGCGCAACCTCTTCCGCGGCCAGCGCTGAGCGCATGCTCGAGCTGCCCACCGACCTTCCCGCAGACCTCGCTCCTCTCGCCTGGCTGATCGGCGTGTGGGAGGGCACCGGCGTCATCGACTATCCGCTCGGCGATGAGCGGCTGCAGGGCGAGTTCACCCATCGCGTGAGCTTCAGCCACGACGGCGGCCCGTTCCTCAACTACGCGGCCACGGCGACCTTCACCGGTGACGCCGGCAGCGAATCCACGCCGCTCGTCGCAGAGAGCGGCTTCTGGCGACTGTCGCGTCCTGCGACGGCCGCGGATGCCGGTCCGGCGCTGCTGCCGCCGACGGCCACCTCCGCGCCGCGCGGAGTGGACGAGGTCGAGGCACTGCGTGCGGCATCCGGCGGTTTCCCGCTCGAGGTCTCGCTGGCGCACTCCGACGGCACGCTCGAGCTCTACCTGGGGGAGATCAACGGTCCACGCATCGACATCGCCTCCGACGCGATCGTGCGTGGGGCCGGAGGCAAGGAGTACGGCGCGGCGTCGCGCATGTACGGGCTCGTCGACGGACATCTGTTGTGGGCGTGGGACATCGCCGCTCTCGGCACGCCCCTGCGCGCGCATGCGTCGGCGCGATTGGCGAAGGTCTGACATGGCCGGTTTCGCAGAGATCCCCGGTGCCGTCGCCGATGAGAACGGCGTCGCGCACTTCGGTGACGCGTTCCGTGAGCAGCGGCGCCTCGCCGCGGGCGCGGCCTTCGTGCCGCTCGCCGACCGCACGGTCATCGAGGTCGCAGGGCCGGAACGGCTCGGATGGCTGGACTCCATCACTTCACAGGCCGTGGGTCGCCTGGCCGCAGGAGAGAGCACCGAGCTGCTCGTGCTCGACCCGCAGGGTCGCGTCGAACATGCAGCAGGCGTCCTCGACGACGGGGCGAGCACCTGGCTGATCGCCGATGCGGCGGATGCCGAACCCCTGGCCGCCTGGCTTCTGCGTATGAGGTTCCGCACACAGGCCACCATCGAAGTCCGTCCTGACGTCGTCGCGGTCGGGTTCGTCGACGGCGGATCGGCGGCGCGGTCGGTCGTCGCGGCGGCATCCGCCCCGAACGGCGTCGCGCTGGTCTGGTCGGACCCGTGGCAGCACGTGAGTGCGGGCGGGCACCAGTACGCCGAGATCGCCGACCATCCCGGTGCCGATCTCGCCTGGCGGGTCGCGCTGCTGACGACGGATGCCGCAGACGAGCTGGCGGGCTCGGCCGATGCCGAGTCGCTCGCGGGTCTGCTCGCCGCGGAGGCGCTGCGTGTCGCCGCCTGGCGCCCACGCTGGGCCGCCGAGGTCGACGAGCGCTCGCTGCCGCACGAGTCCGACTGGATCCGCACCGCCGTGCATCTGAACAAGGGGTGCTATCGCGGGCAGGAGACGGTCGCGAAGGTGCACAACCTGGGCCACCCGCCGCGTCGGCTGGCCGCCCTTCATCTCGACGGCAGCGATGCGGTGCTGCCCGCGGCCGGAGATCCGGTGTTCGCGGGCGAGGACGAGGTCGGCCATGTGACCTCCGTCGCACGGCATCACGAGGACGGGCCGATCGCGCTCGCGATCCTGTCGCGACGGGCACCGGTCGGCGACCTCGTCGTGCGCACCGAGGGAGGCGACATCGCCGCGGCTCAGCAGGTGATCGTGCCCGCGGATGCCGGTGCCACCGCTGATATCCCGCGGCTGACACGTCTCTCTCGGCGCCCCACGGCTCCGGATCCGCGCAACGCCTGAAAACGCGTTTCGTCTCAGTCGCTGCGCTCCTTCGCTCAACGGCCGGTGAGGGTATCTCGGTCGTTGAGCGAGCGAAGCGAGACGAAACGCGTTCGGCTCGGTCGCTGCGCTCCTTCGCTCAACGACCCGGGGAGTGTGTCTCGGTCGTTGAGCGAGCGAAGCGAGACGAAACGCGTTCGGCTCGGTCGCTGCGCCCTTTCGCTCAACGACCCGGGGAGTGTGTCTCGGTCGTTGAGCGAGCGAAGCGAGACGAAACGCGTTCGCCTCGGTCGCTGCGCTCCATCGCTCAACGACCGGTGGGGGCCGGGGCGACGGCCGCCCAGGGCACGGTGAGCTCGCCGAGCCGCCAACGGGACTTGCCGCCCTGCACGGACAAGCCCTCATCCCTCAGTGCGCTCACCGCGGTGAGGAACCGCTGCGTCGCGCCGAACGTCGACAGAGGCGCCGCGCGATCCCACTCACGATCGAGGTCCTGCAGCAGTGCGTGCACGCGCTCGCCGGGAACATTGCGGTGGATCAGCGCCTTCGGCAGCCGTTCGGCGACGATGCTCGGACGCTCGAGCTCCGCCAATCGCAGCGAGATCGTCAGTCGCAGCGGTGCACCGTCCGGTCCGACATCGATCCAGCTGGCCACGCGTCCGATCTCATCGCAGGTCCCCTCGACGAGCAGTCCGCCCGGAGCCAGGCGCGACGTCATCCGCTGCCAGGCATCCGCCACGTCCGTCTCGTCGTACTGGCGCAGCACGTTCATGGCGCGGATCACGGCCGGGCGACGCCCCTGGGGGAGCGGCACTTCGAAGCCCCCGCGTGCGAACGAGACCGGCAGATCCCGATCGAAAGGGGTGCTCCCCGCCCGCACCTCCTCGAGCTGCGCGGTCGCGAGCGCCACACGCGCCGGATCGATCTCGAGGCCCCGGACCTCGGCATCCGCCCGCACCTGCCGCAGTCGTGCGGCGAGCTCGAACGCGGTCACGCCGCTGGCCCCGTAGCCCAGATCGATCACGAGCGGATCGGATGCTCGGCGGAACGCCTCGCTCGCCGCGATCCATCGGTCGTTCCTGCGGAGCCGGTTCGTCCCCGTGGTGCCGCGCGTGGGCCTGCCGAGGGGAGATGACGCCATGCGTCAATCCTCCCAGCCCCGCCGATAAACTGTGAGCATGACTGCGACGCGCACCCTGATCCTGCTCCGCCACGGCCGGAGCGAGTGGAACGAGCTGAACCTGTTCACCGGTTGGGTGGACGTCCGCCTGAACGAGCAGGGTCGTGCCGAGGCCCAGCGCGGCGGCGAGCTGCTGGCCGAGTCCGGCATCCTGCCCGACGTGCTGCACACCTCGCTGCTGAGCCGCGCGATCCAGACCGCGAACATCGCCCTGGATGCGGCCGATCGTCTCTGGATCCCGGTGACCCGATCCTGGCGCCTCAACGAGCGCCACTACGGCGCGCTGCAGGGCAAGGACAAGGCGCAGACGCTCGAGGAGTTCGGTCCGGAGCAGTTCCAGCTGTGGCGTCGCTCGTTCGACGTGCCGCCGCCCGTCCTCGACGACGACAGCGAGTTCAGCCAGGTGAACGACCCCCGCTACGCCGGCATCGACGGCGAGGTGCCCCGCACCGAGTCGCTCAAGCTCGTGATCGACCGTCTGCTGCCGTACTGGGAGAGCGCGATCGTCCCCGACCTCGAAGCAGGGAAGACCGTGCTCGTCACGGCGCACGGCAACTCGCTGCGCGGTCTGGTCAAGCACCTCGAGGGCATCAGCGACGAGGCGATCGCCGAGCTGAACATCCCCACGGGCATCCCGCTCGTCTACGAGCTCGACGAGAACAACGTCCCGACCGGTCCTGGTCGCTACCTCGACCCCGAGGCCGCCGCCGCCGGCGCCGCTGCGGTCGCCGCCCAGGGCAAGAAGTAAGACATACGACGAAGGGCCGGATGCTCAGCATCCGGCCCCTCGTCATATCTCGAGAGAGCGTGGCTCAGGCGTGCCCGTGCTCCTGCTGCTCGGCCTCCTGCTGCTCGACCGCGTGCGCGATGTCCTCCTCGTCGACGTGCCAATCGCCCGTCGCGAGGTAGACGACCTTCTTGGCGACGGCGACCGCGTGGTCGGCGAAGCGCTCGTGGTAGCGGCTGGCCAGCGTGGCATCGACCGTCGCGGTCGCCTCGCCCTTCCAGTTGTCGCTGAGCACCTTCTCGAACACGCTGGCGTGCAGCTCGTCGATGTCGTCGTCGGTGTTGCGGATGGTGTCGGCGAGACGCAGATCCTGCGTGCGCAGAAGCTCGGCGAGCGTCCGCGAGATCTCGACGTCGAGCTCGCCCATGCGGGTGAAGGTGCCCTTGAGGCCCTTCGGGATGGCGCGCTCCGGGAAGCGCAGACGGGCGAGCTGCGCGATGTGCTCGGACATGTCGCCCATGCGCTCGAGCGACGCGCTCACGCGCAGGGCGCTCACGACGATGCGCAGGTCGCGGGCGACGGGCTGCTGGCGGGCGAGGATCTCGATCGCCTGCTCGTCGAGGGTGACCGCGAGCTCGTCGATCTTGGCGTCATCGGCGATGACCTCTTCGGCGAGGGCGACGTCGCTCGTCGCGAACGCCCGCGTGGCCTTGTCGATCGAGATCGTGACGAGGTCGGCGATCTCCACGAGGCGGGACTGCAGGTCCTCGAGGGACTGGTGGAAGACTTCGCGCATGGTGAGCGCAACCTTTCATTCGGTTCCCGACGGGTGTCGTCGGTGCGAGACGCAGGACGTCCGCGCGAGAGAAGAGGGCCCCGCCGTGCGCAGGCCCTCAGCGATTCTGAGTGCCGAAGGTTAACGAACGGTGCCCAGAACGTGAATAGTACTTCTCCGTCTGCCGTCGTCGCCTGAAACCGCGCCGAACCGGCGGTGAACGCACTCTACGCTGGAGTCATGACCTTGCCGCAGATCGCGTTGCTGGCGCTCGCCGTCGGGCTCGCGATCGGCGTCGGACTCTCGCTCCTCGTGGTCTGGGCGTACCGCGCACGCGCACGCGTCGCCGAAGAGACGTCCACCATCGTCCCCGAAGGGGTCACCGACGTTCTCGGCAGCATGGACGACGCCGCCTGCGTCGTCGACACCTCCGGACTCGTGCTCGCCGCATCGCAGGCAGCGGCGCGCTTCGGGCTCGACGTCGGTTCGACGCTCGATAACGTCGAGCTCCGTCAGCTCGTCCGGGGCGTCCGCAGCAGCGGGAGCACCGCGACCGAGTCGTTGCGCATGACCCGAGGGGGCCTCAGTCTGGACCCTCGTCTCGTCTCCGCGCGCGCGAGTGTGATCAGCCCTCGAATGGTGCTCGTGATCATCCGCGACGTCACGGAGCAGGAGCGGCTGGACCAGATGCGACGTGACTTCGTCGCCAACACCTCTCATGAGTTGAAGACCCCGGTCGGTGCGGTGACGCTGCTCGCCGAGGCCATCGAGTCCGCGGCGGATGACCCCGCGCAGGTGCGGATCTTCGCTGCACGGATCTCGGCCGAGGCGTCTCGTCTCGGCCAGCTCACCGGCCGCATCATGAGCTTGTCGCGGCTGCAGGCCGACGACGGTCTGGGCGATGTGCGTCCCGTGTCGATCGACGAGGTGATCGCGTCGTCGATCGAGGCCCATGTGGTTCAGGCGGATTCCGCCGGCGTCGACCTCGCTCGCGGTGGCGATCGCGGTGTCTGGGTGCGCGGAGACGCGCAGATCCTCATCGAGGCCGTCGGCAACCTGCTCACCAACGCGATCGTGTACTCGCCCAAGGGCTCTCGTGTCGGCGTCGGTGTGCGGGCGGACGGCGACATCGTCGAGATCGCGGTCTCGGATCAGGGCATCGGTATCGCCGAGGCCGACCGGGAGCGCATCTTCGAGCGCTTCTATCGCGCGGACGAAGCGCGCTCCCGCCGCACCGGAGGAACCGGCCTCGGTCTCTCGATCGTCAAGCACGCCACACAGCGTCACGGCGGCGAGGTGCTGCTGTGGTCTCGTCCGGGTCGCGGATCCACGTTCACCATCCGCCTTCCCCGCATCGACTCCCCGGTCGTCGATGACGGCAAGAAGGCGAAGAAGCGCAAGAAGAAGCGCGAACGGAAGGCCGCCAAGGCCACCACAGCCGTTCCCGCCCGAAATGGAGACACCGCATGACCCGCATCCTTCTCGTCGAGGACGAACCCGATCTCGCCGATCCGCTCGCGTATCTGCTGCGCCGCGAGGGCTACGAGGTCGAGATCGCCGAGGACGGCCCCGGCGCGCTGACCGCGTTCCGCGAGCGCGGAGCCGACATCGTCCTGCTCGACCTCATGCTGCCCGGGATGCCGGGAACCGAGGTGTGCCGTCAGATCCGATCGACCTCGGCCGTGCCGATCATCATGCTCACCGCCAAGGACTCCGAGGTCGACATCGTGGTCGGCCTCGAGCTCGGCGCCGACGACTACATCACCAAGCCCTACTCCTCTCGCGAGCTGCTCGCCCGAATGCGGGCCGTGCTCCGCCGGGTCGTCCAGGCCGAGAGCGAACTCGACGAGCGCGTGCTCGACGGCGGGCGGGTCTCGCTCGACATCGATCGCCACACGGTGTCGGTCGACGGGCAGCAGATCAACATGCCGCTCAAGGAGTTCGAGCTGCTCGAGGTGCTCATGCGCAACTCCGGTCGCGTGCTGACCCGCGGACAACTCATCGACCGGGTCTGGGGCAGCGACTACTTCGGCGACACCAAGACGCTCGACGTGCACATCAAGCGCATCCGCTCCCGCATCGAGCTGAACCCCGGCGAGCCGGTCATGCTCGTCACCGTGCGAGGACTCGGCTACCGGTTCGAGGGCTGAGCGCGTCTTCCGCGCCGAGAGTCGCGAGAGACCGGGCGGAGAACGACGAGAGGCCGGCACCCATCGGGGTGCCGGCCTCTCGTCGTCTCAGAGGGATCAGTCCTCTTCGGGGACGAGATCCTTGTAGTAGGAGAGCGAACCGTCGAGCACCGGGACCTCGGCCTTGGCGCCGGTGGTCTCGCCCGACTGGAAGTGCATCTCGATCGTGGCACCGGGCTGCGTGTCGAGGTCGACGATGCGCAGCGGCTCCTCGTCGGCACCGAGGCTGATGCGACCGTTCGCGGGGATCGTCACCGTGAACGGGTCGAAGCCGTCGATGCTGATGGTGAGGGTCTCGCGCTCGCCGGTCTGGTTCACGAGGGCGGCGACGAAGTTCCCGACCGAGCCGTCCTCGTTCGCCACGATGAACGCGTTGCGCACGACGATCGGACCGGACTCGTCGGAGACGTTGACGCCGTCCGACGCGGAGTAGTTGATGGTCGTCGCCTGCGGGGAGATGAACGTGCACCCCGTCGCGCCGAGAAGTACGAGGGCGCTGAGGGCTGCAGACGCAACAAGGCGCGATTTCACGGGTCCTCCTGAGGTCCGACGGGATATCCGCGTCCATTCTACGGGTACGCGAGGGGCGGTCCGGGGACAGGGCGGCGCACACCTTAGCGCATTCTGCCTGTGGTATCCTTGAGGTTGCCGAAAGGACAAGTTTTTATGCTTTTTGAGGTTGGCGAAACCGTCGTCTATCCCCACCATGGCGCTGCGACCATCATCGAGGTCAAGGAGCGCATCATCAAGGGTGAGGCGAAGAAGTACCTGAAGCTCAACGTGACTCAGGGCGACCTGATCATCGAGGTGCCCGCCGAGAACGTCGACCTGGTCGGCGTCCGCGATGTGATCGGCAAGGAGGGGCTCGATCACGTGTTCGAGGTGCTGCGTGCACCGTTCACCGAAGAGCCCACCAACTGGTCGCGTCGGTACAAGGCGAACCTCGAGAAGCTCGCGTCGGGCGATGTGATCAAGGTCAGCGAGGTCGTGCGCGACCTGTGGCGCCGCGATCAGGACCGCGGCCTCTCGGCTGGCGAGAAGCGGATGCTGGCCAAGGCTCGCCAGATCCTCATCTCGGAGCTGGCCCTGGCCGAGAAGATCGACGAGGACAAGGCGGGCGGCCTGCTCGACGAGGTCCTCGCCTCCTGACACCCTTTCCACGAGAAGGCGGATGCTGCGGCATCCGCCTTTTTCGTGCGCCCGGTAGCGTGGTCGCATGCTCCCCGTTCCGCGCACCGCGATCATCGTCGTCGCCGCAGGCTCCGGCACCCGGCTCTCCGGCGGCGCTCCCAAGGCGTTCGTCGGCATCGACTCCCGCTCGATCCTGCGCCACGCGCTCGACGGGGTCTTCGCCGCTGCCCCGGCACAGGTCGTCGTCGTCGCGCCCGCGGGGTTCGAGGGGGATGCCGAGTCCGAGCTGCTCGCCGCGGCGGCGGATCGCGCAGAGCTCGGACGTGTCGTGACCGGGGGAGGGACCCGGCAGGAATCGGTCGCCGCCGGACTCGCCGCGTTGTGGGGCGATGTCGAGGTGGTGCTCGTCCATGACGCTGCCCGTGCCCTCACACCGCCCGCGGTGATCGATGCCATCGCCGGTGCGGTGACCCGCGAGAGCGGAGTGATCCCGACGCTGCCGGTGGTCGACACGCTCAAGCGAGTCACGGATCGGGAGGTGCTCACGGCCGTCGACCGTTCGGAACTGGCCGCCGCACAGACACCGCAGGGCTTCCCCCGCGCGCTGCTCGAAGCCGCCTACGCGTCGGCACGCGAATCCGGCATCGAGTACACCGACGATGCTGCGCTGTTCGCGGCCGCAGGTCACGTCGTCACCCGCATCGACGGCTCGGAACGCGGCTTCAAGATCACGACCCCCTCCGATCTCGAGCGCGCGCGGCTGCTCCTGGGCAGGCGCGATGCGGTGGTGACGCCGGCGATCACGGGACCGGCGGTCCCGCTTCCGCTGGTGGGCCTCGGCACCGACGCCCATGCGTTCGGGGGCGAGGGCGTGCTCTGGCTCGCCGGGCTCGAGTGGCCGGGGGAGCAGCCGCTCTCCGGTCATTCCGACGGTGATGCGGTCGCGCATGCGATCGTCGACGCCCTGCTCGGCGCAGCCGGTCTGGGTGACATCGGCGAGCACTTCGGCACCTCGCATCCTGAGTACGCCGGAGCCCACGCCGATGTGTTCCTCGCGCGCACGCGGGAGATCCTCACCGAGGCCGGGTACGCGATCGGCAACGTGTCGGTGCAGTTCCAGGCGAACCGTCCGCGATTCAGCTCGAGGCGGGCCGAGGCGCAGCAGTCGCTCTCGACCGCACTGGGTGGTGCACCTGTGTCGGTGACGGCCACCACGACCGACGGACTCGGCTTCCCCGGCAGGGGAGAGGGGGTCGCTGTCACCGCGGTCGCCCTGATCCACCGGATCTGACCTGCACTCGTTCTGGCACGGACAACAGAGGAGAGAACCATGAAGATCCTGATCATCGGTGCCGGTGGCCACGTCGGCGGAGCCGCGGCATCCGCCCTCGACGCGCATGAGGTCATCCGTGCCTCGCGCAGCGGCGACCACGCGGTCGACGTCTCGGACCCGGAATCGATCGAGCGCCTGTTCACCGACGTCGGCACCGTCGACGCGGTCGTCGTCGCTGTCGGCAGCGTGCCCTTCGCGCCGCTCGCCGACCTCGGCCGCGACGACTACGAGTCGGCGTTCCGCAGCAAGGTGCTCGCTCAGCTCGACGTGGTGCGCCTCGGTGTCGACCGCGTGAGCGACAGAGGCTCGTTCACCCTGACCACCGGCATCCTCGCGCGCGAGCCCATCGCCACCGGGGCGGCCGCATCGCTCGCGAACGGCGCCCTCGAGTCGTACGTCATGGCAGCAGCGACCGAGCTCCCGCGCGGCATCCGCATCAACGCGGTCAGCCCGTCGGTGCTCGAGGACGCGCCGTCGTACTTCTCCGCCTTCCCCGGCTTCGTCCCGGTCTCGACGCACCGGGTCGGACAGGCGTACGTCAAGAGCGTGCTCGGGGTGCAGACCGGACAGGTCTTCCGCGTCGACTGACCATCCAGCGCCTGTCGGGCGCCCGCCCAGGCGTGGACTGCTCTCGCCCGGTAGTCTTGTGCAGTGACTCTCCGCCTCTACGACACCCGCGCACAGCAGCTGCGCGACTTCGTGCCTCTCGACCCCGAGAACATCACGATGTACGTGTGCGGACCCACCGTGCAGTCGGGCCCGCACATCGGGCACGTCCGCGCGGCGCTGAGCTTCGACCTGCTGCGCCGGTGGCTCACCCACCGGTTCGGTCGGGTGACCTTCGTGCGCAACGTCACCGACATCGATGACAAGGTGCTCGCGAACGCGACGGATGCCGAGCCCTGGTGGGCGCTGGCCTATCGCATGGAGCAGGAGTTCACGGCGGCCTACGCCGGCGTCGGCATCCTTCCTCCGACCTACGAGCCGCGGGCGACGGCATCCGTTCCCCAGATGCAGGAGCTCATCGCGACGCTGATCGAGCGCGGGCACGCCTATGCCGCCCCCGACGGCTCGGGAGACGTGTACTTCGACGTGCGCTCGTGGCCCGAGTACGGGTCGCTGACTCATCAGGCGATCGACGACATGGAGGCTGCGGCCGACGCCGATCCTAGGGGCAAGCGGAACCCGCAGGACTTCGCCCTGTGGAAGGGTGCCAAGCCCACGGAGCAGGCGGATGCCGTCTGGCGGTCGCCCTGGGGCGCGGGACGCCCGGGATGGCACATCGAGTGCTCGGCCATGTCGAAGCGCTACCTCGGTGCGGAGTTCGACATCCACGGCGGCGGCCTCGACCTTCGATTCCCGCACCACGAGAACGAACTCGCCCAGTCGACAGCGGCCGGCGACGGGTTCGCCCGGTACTGGGTGCACAACGGTCTCGTGACCGTCGACGGTCAGAAGATGTCGAAGTCGCTCGGTAACTTCACTCTCGCCGCCGATGTGCTGAAGGAGCGCGATCCGCTCGTGGTGCGGTACGCGCTCGCCGCAGCGCACTACAGGTCGAGCCTCGACCTGTCGGAGTCGTCCTGGGACGAGGCCGAAGCGGCGCTCGGGCGCATCCGGACGTTCCTCGAGCGAGGACGCCGTCTGGCCGCCCCGGGGTGGTCGCAGTACAAGGAAGGACTCCCGACGGAGTTCTGGGACGCGATGAACGACGATCTCGCGGTTCCGCGCGCGCTCGCCGCGATCCACAGCAGCGTCCGCTCGGGCAACGCCCTGCTGGATGCGGGCAAGCATGACGAGGCGAAGCAGGACGTGATGGACGTTCTACAGATGACGCGGATCCTCGGCATCGATCCGACCTCGCCCGAGTGGAACCCGACCGGCGACGATGCGACGGCATCCGCTCTGGACGCCCTCGTGCAGGAGATGATCGCGCAGCGCGCCCAGGCGCGCGCTGACAAGGACTGGGCGGCCGCCGATCGCATCCGCGATGCGATCGCCGCCGCAGGAATCACGCTGGAGGACTCTCCGGCAGGAACTCATTGGAGTATTGATGGCTAAGTTCGGAAACCCCTCAGCGGGCAAGGGCAAGAAGAAAGGGCCCACCAAGGGCTCCGGCGGCAAGGGCCGCAGTTCGCTCGAAGGTCGCGGACCCACGCCGAAGGCGGAGGACCGCGCCTGGCACCCGGCGGGCAAGCGCAAGGCCGCAGCCGAGCGGTACGCCGCCGCGGGCGGTCGAGGCAAGCCGGGCGTGCGCCAGACCTCCGGCGGAAACCCGAACCGCACCGCACGCGTGAAGGACAACACCACCGACACCGAGACGGTGACCGGTCGCAATTCGGTGCTCGAGGCGCTGCGCGCGAAGATCCCGGCGACGACCTTCTACATCGCCCAGCGGGTCGAGATGGACGATCGTGTCAAGGAGATGCTGTCGATCGCGACGCACCGCGGAATCCCCGTGCTCGAGGTCACGCGTCAGGAGCTCGACCGCATGGCCGGCTTCGACGGCGTGCATCAGGGCGTCGCGCTCAAGGTTCCGCCGTACGAGTACGCCCACCCGCAGGATCTGCTCGAAGCGGTCATCGACAAGGGCGAGGTGCCCCTGTTCGTGGCTCTCGACGGCATCACCGATCCGCGCAACCTCGGTGCGATCATCCGTTCGACGGCCGCGTTCGGCGGTCACGGCATCATCCTGCCGCAGCGCCGCTCCGCCGGCGTGAACTCCGCGGCCTGGAAGACCAGCGCCGGCGCCGCGGCCCGAGTGCCGGTCGCGCTCGCGTCGAACCTCACCTCGCAGCTCAAGGAGTTCAAGAAGCAGGGTGTCTTCGTGCTCGGACTCGACGGTGACGGCGACGTGCTGCTGCCCGAGCTGCAGCTCGCCGACCGCCCCGTCGTCATCGTGACCGGTTCCGAGGGCAAGGGCCTGTCGCGTCTGGTCGCCGAGACCTGCGACCAGATCGTCTCGATCCCGATCTCCTCGGCGGCTGAATCCCTCAACGCCGGTATCGCGACCTCGGTCGCGCTCTACCAGGTGAATACCATCCGCAACGCAGGCAACTGATCGGGAAGGCATCCTCATGGCACGCATCGTGGTTCTCGGAGGGACCGGCTACGCCGGTCGTCACATCGTCAGCGAGGCGGTGAGCCGCGGCCACGCTGTGATCGCGATCTCGCGCTCGGAGCCGACCGACCCGGTGGCGGGCGCCGCGCACGTGCAGGGTTCCGTGCTCGACATCGCGTCACTCGGCGATGTCTTCGAGGGCGCGGATGCCGTCGTCTCGGCACTCTCGCCCCGCGGTGACATGCAGGATGCGGTGCTCGGCGCTCTCGGCGAGATCGCAGCGAAGCTGACCGGTACCGAGACCCGCCTCGGTGTCGTCGGCGGTGCAGGCGGCAGTCTGGTCGCACCGGGCGGACCTCGGTTGTTCGATCAGGGCTTCCCTGAGGAGTACAAGCACGAGGCGCAGGTCGGCATCGATTCGCTCGCGCTGCTCGAGGCGACGGATGCCGGGCTCGACTGGTTCTTCGTCCACCCGGCAGAGGTGTTCGGCGCCTGGTCCGAGGGCGAGCGCACCGGTCAGTACCGCGATGGCGGTGATGTGATCGTGCGTGACGCCGAGGGCAAGTCGTACATTTCGGGTGCGGATTTCGCGGTCGCCGTGGTCGACGAGATCGAGCAGGGCAACCACCACCGCGAGCGGTTCACCGTCGGGTACTGACTCCCGGTCGATTACGCCATATGCCCGACTTGACCCCCTCTGGGGGTCAGGTCGGGCATATGCGTTGCCGGGCCGATAAAGCCGACCCAGACTCGAACCGCCGGGGCTCGGGGGAGTCCTGTGCTGGGGACTCTGGCGAGTCCTCTCACTCGCGCGTCGGGCGCGCACAGGAGAGGGAAGTTGATCGATGAAGAAGACTGATTCGTTGAGAGCGACGAGATGGGGACGGGCGGCAGCAGCCGTGCTCCTCGCGGTGGCGGCGGTGGTGCCGGCCGCGCTGGCGGTTCCGGCCGCGGCTGATGAGGTGCAGGTCGGAGACTCAGTCTGGGTCGGGCCTGCGCAGGGGTACTCCGGGGCGAGTTTTCATCCGGTGTATTCGCCGATCCCCGCAGACACGAGCAACCCGGGCACGCCGGCGCTCTGGGCCTACTGCATCGAGCAGCCCATCAGCGCTCGCCCCAACGCGGTCGCGACGGTGGGTGACTATTCGAGCTATCTCGGATCGAACTACTTCACGGATCCCGCTGTGCAGGCGAAGGTTTACTGGGTGCTGACCCACTCGTATCCGGCCGTCAGTCTGGATGACCTTGCCGCTGATGCCGGCCTCCCCAGCCTGACCCTCGATGAAGCGACGATGGCGACGCAGTACGCGATCTGGCGCTACACGGACCTCGGCTTCGACGCCGAGTGGAGGCCCTGGGTGGACGAACCGGTGACCTGGGCCAATGCGAGGACGTTGTACTGGCACCTTCTCGACGGTGCCAACGCCGACACGGCAACCGCTCCGCCGGCTTCTGCCGACGTCGAGGTCTCGGTCTCGTCACCGACCAGCCCGGGAACGACCGGATCTGTGTACGGTCCGTTCGTCGTGTCGACCAACCAGGCGACAGTGAGCGTGTCGTCGTCTCCTGCGCTGCCCATCACCGACGCATCCGGCACTCCGATCGATACCGCCGCGGTTGTCAACGGACAGGAGCTGTACCTCGACCTGACCAGCACCACGACGGCAGGCAGTGCGACGATCACGGCCACTGCCAACGGTGCATCAGGAACAGGATTTGTGATCACCACTCCGCGGACGGTCGGCGGAACCGCGACCCCTGCGTCGCACGCGCAGTCACTCGTCCTTGTTGCAGCCGAGGGCGCGACGACGACGGCATCCGCCAGCGGCAACTGGGCGGCCGCGGTTGTTCCCGCGATCGGCACCACCCTGGTGGACAGTGCTGATCAGGACCACAACCTGGTCTGGAACGGCGGCACGGTCGTCGACACGATCGCCTACACCGGCCTCACTCCGGGTCAGCAGTACACCGTCTCCGGTGAACTGATGCTGCAGGCCGATGGCACCGGTACCGGCATCACGGGTACGACGACGTTCACGCCGACGGCATCCGACGGCACGGTCGATGTGACGTTCACGGTACCGACCGGGTACGCCGGCGATGCGCTGGTGGCGTTCGAGTACCTCTACGAGGGAACCAACCTGAGCACTCCTGTGGCGCAGCACGCCGACATCGCCGATGCGGCGCAGACCGTCACGGTCGATGAGCAGCCGGCGGTTCCGACCCTCGGCACCTCGCTGGTGGACAGTGCTGATCAGGACCACAACCTGGTGTGGAACGGTGGCACGGTGATCGACACGATCGCGTACA